>NZ_JBSXNM010000031.1:0-131755 GCF_056857655.1 Paracoccus sp. L-17 | reverse complement strand
CTTTCATGCTGCCTTGCGCCATCCAAAACCATCCGCACAGCGCGTTCGCGCACTTCCGGTGAATACTTGTTTGTTGTCTTTGTCATGATGCTCCATCCTGCTCATGAGTTGGAGCCTCCGGCAAACCCGGTGCGGTTCAATGCGCTGTGATCCATTTGTTCAGCGTCGACATTCCAACGCCCAGATCATCAGCCACCTGCTTGCGCGTCAGCCCACTGGTCAGCGCAATACGCACCGCATCCTGGCGGAATTCGTCCGTCCGTTTCAATCCCATAGTTCGTCTCCTTTGTTGCAGTAAATGCTATCAAAGGAGCGGCATCAAACCGCGACAGGTCCACGCAACGTCTCGACCGACCCGACCGTAATCGGGACGGCCAGGGGTTGCATGCCGGCAGCGCGGCGGAAGCGAACCGGCGGCTTGTCGATGATCCGCCAGCCGGTGGCGTTGATCTCCACCGCCCGCCAGGCCTCGTCGCCGAGATCGAGGTAAAGCCGTCCGTCGAGACCGCCGACGCGGATGAACACGGGCCGTTTCGGACCGTCGAAATGCGCCTTTGCCTCGACCACGTTGAGCGCCGATTGCAGCGCCTCGGAGCTTGGGGCGCCGCCGGTCTGCTCGTAGAACTGCCGCGCCAGCCAGCGACGGAAGCCCTTGGTGCGCACCGGCCAGGTTTCGCGATGTTCGTTAATCAGGATGTCGGCAAGGGCCGTACCGTCCGCCGAATGGAACAGGTCGGCCGCGCCCGCGAGGTCGATCAGGATGTCGGCCTGCGTCGGGCCGCGCCCGCCATCCCCGCTTTCTTCGGCCATGGCCTCGTCGAGCGCCGTCACACGGCATCCGGCCTTCTTGAGCTTCGCGCGCCAGGCTTCGAAAGCCGCGCGATCCTCAGACTTGAGGGCGACCAGCCGTTCCAGGACCTCGGGCGTGAATGCCGCGCCGGGATCTTCGGCGGATTTCTCGACCAGACCGTCAAGCGGATCGGGGATGTCCTCGGCCGCATCTATCGCGTCGAGGATCGGGTTCAGGTCTTCACCGTCAATCTCGTTGCTCATTGTGCGCCCTCCTCGATGCCGGGCGCGCGGCCGAGCAGCACGTCGTTGAAATCCATGCCACGCGGAGGCCGGGCAATGCGCACCCGCCGCCCCTCCCGCATCCAGCGCAGCGCGCAATCTCGGGCTGCGACCTCGCCGGGATCGTCGCCATCGGCCAGAATAATCAAGTCGCGGAAGCCGCCGGGCAGGTCGAGCGCCGGCAGCCCGGAAGTGGACAGCGCCGCCCATGCGGGAAGTCCGGTTGCCTGCATGGCCGCGAGACAGGTCTCGATGCCTTCGCCGATCATCAGGACTTCGCCGGGTTCGCGAAGGCGAACCGCCCCGCCCCGGCACGGGCCGAACATCATCTTTGCGGGTTCCACGGCCGCCTTTCCATGGCCCTCGCGGGCTAGGAATGTCCGGTGGATGGCCAGTGGCGGGTCGTCAGCGCCCCGCGTCACTAGCGCCACCATGCAGGGCCAGATCCCGCCCGAGGGGTGCTTCAGGCCGCGATGAAAACGAAGCGATGGCGGCAGCGAACAGGTCAGGCCGCGCGAGGCGAGATAGGCCTCGACCGGCGTGCCGTCGGCAGGAATCGTGGACTGCCCTATCGAAAGCGCGACAGCACTCCGTTCCGTCTGGTCGGGATCGGGTCGCGGTGGCGACACCTTGCGGTGACGCGATTTCCGGAGGGACGAATGCGCCTTGCCGTCCCACAATCCGCGTGCTTTCAGGGCCGCGATCACGTCGCGCTGGTCGCATCCGGCATGACAGCGCATTAGCACCCTGCCGTCGGCATCACGGATGGAGAGGCTGGGCTCGCGGTCGTCATGGGCCGGGCAGCGCGCCGTCCAGCCTTGTCCGACCTTGTGGCCGCCAAGCGCCCTGGCGATGGTTTCAGCAGTCATCGCGCACCTCCTCATCGCCAGAGGCCGCCGTGTCACCGTTATCATTCGCCGAGGCCGGCTTATCGGCCCGCGACCACTCGGCCAGGACGGCAAAGAAGCCGGTCAGGCTGGCGGCGATCTGCTTCGCCTCGTCGCGGGTCACATCGCGCCCGAGGCGCGGTTGCCAGACCTCGCGGGTCCGGCCGATCAGTTCGTCATTGCGATTGTCGTTTGCTGCTTTCACCGAAGATCTCACGGATGGCTTCTCGCCGCTCCGTGCCCCTGATCTCCGGCCTCGGACTCTCACCGATAACGCAGGATCGCATCGTCATTTGCATGTTCGGCGTCCCAATCGCAGGGATCGCCGGTTCGCGCGCCTTGTCAGCGCGGCAGCTCGTCCTCGGGGATCGTGAACTTGTGGGACTTGCCCGCCTCGATCACGAGGTCGCGCTTATTGTTCTTGCCGATTGGGCCGGAAATGGCGCAGCGGAAATGACCGTGGCGCAGACCGTCGAGAACGATCTGGTCGAGCGCCTGGCGCAGTTGAGGGCCGTTGGACAGGCCGTCGTTGGGATGGGGAGTTTTCTCACGCATTGTGCAGCAGCGCCTTCATGTCCTTGATGGTGGTGAAAAACGCGAGGGGCGGCACCGTCGCCCCGTCGCCGTAGAACGAAAGCATGTCCTCGCGCCGGGACGGGCGGTCCCGGAAGACGAACACCTTGCGCCGTCCCTCGGCGCGCAGATCGAGCAGTTCGTATCCGGTGCAGCGCATGAAGCAGGCGAGATAGAAGTCTCGGGTCTCGAACCCGTCCTCCCGCGCCGCTGTGCCGTATTTCGCCTGTCCACTTTACACTTTACAGTCTCGTCAAAAAAGGGGCCGGATTTCCTGCCGGACAAAAGCCGCTGGAGCGGCACCATACGATGAAGCAAGCCAAGCTTTTCCAGCCGGATGCGCATGGCGATTGGGGAAACGACGAAACGCTCGGCCAGCGGCTTGCAGAAGCGTTCCAGCGCCTCGTCTTCTGTTTCAGAAATGTCGAAATCGCCAACGGAAGCATGGATGCGCGGAATCTCGACGAAGGAGTGCGCAACTGGCGTTTCTGGTTGGAGGACGCGCTGCTTCCGGTCAGGAAAGAACTCGTTCCACGCGGCAAAGACCATCTTGCGCGGCATCAGCAGGCAGGAGGCATAGAAATCGGCCTGCCATTCCACCCGCTCCTTTGCCTCGCGCGACCGGCAGATGAACTTGGGTTCGCTCGCGGCATCAAGGAAGGACGTTTGCGCCGCGTCCTGCACGATCAGGTGCTGATGCAGCCGCCAGTGCCCGCCGCCCTCGTGGGCCAGCGTGAAGCGATAGCGGCCCTCCCGCGAGGGGTTCTCCTCAGGATCGAGGCTTTCGTCGATGAATATGCTTCCGTCGCCGTAGATCGCGCCGAGGATGTCGGGCTGGCCGTTCGGAGGGCGAGGAACATTGTGGCGCGCGTGCATGTCGTCGAAATCAATCCGCAGCTTGAGGTACTTTTCCACGATGTCCTCAACAGGGATGGGCGGCTCGATCGTCACGCCCCGAGCGCGCTCATACTCTCCGATAAGGGAAGCGGCGTCGCGCTCGATAGCCTCTTCGGCAAGATAGGGAACAAATCGGCTCATCCGTCATCCTTCATCTGCATCAGCGGGGCCATGCCCCGGTGGCTTCACTTGCCCTTGGCCTTTCCTGCCTCCCGAGAAAGCCGGGCCAGGTCCTCGGCGCTCAGACCGTTGGCGGTTCGCAGCAGCGCAGACATTTCGGCAGGATGCCGCTTGATGATGTCGGCGAGATCGGATGGCACGCGCCCCGCCATCGCCAGCAATTCGTCCGGATCGCATTCGAGAATCTGCGCGATCGACCGAACCTTGTCCTCAGTCGGCGGCGTGAACTCGTCGCGCTCCACCTTCGACATATACGTCGGGCTCACCCCGATCTTCTTGGCCATCTCGCGCAAGCCGATCTCCCGCGCCTCACGCTCGCGGCGAATAAACGCCCCGAACTTCTCCCTCCCGCTGGTCATGGCTCCTGTCTCCGTTTCCTGTCTAGCGTTCACTCTACACTTGATTCGATAGGTTCGTCAACCATCCACTAAACGGTGGCCGAAATGCCTTCAGGCAGCAATCTGAAGTTCTCGGATATCTTCAAGCAAGCGCCTGAAATCTGGCTCAGGCGCAACGCACATGGTTCGAAACGTGTTCAGGAACGGCAGCCATTTCCCGATGTCCCGCGCGCAAAGGATCCGTGATGCCTTGGCGGACAACGCGGATGCGCCGGCTTTTCCACTTGTGCAAGTCTGATCAGATGCCGCGGCGGTGGCTTGACGGCCGGAATATCGGCGCTGCGGACATGGATCGGCTTGATCGGGGCGCATGTGCAATCAGACGGTCGGCATCGGGATCGATACACCGTTCGAGATCAAGCTCTTGTCCAGATAATTTACACCGCTTTCAAGAAACCGTCTCGCCCGCGCAGGTCATGGTTCCGACGCCTCGATCAGCCATCGACAGGTGGTCTCGACGGCGTCCGACCGGTTCGTTCCGCGGCGCGCAAGGAGGAAGAAATCCCCCTGCCCGCTGAGTTCTTGCGCAACGACCTGCACCAGCCGCCCGGCCTTCAGATCGGCCGCGACAAGAAACCGGCTGGCCAGGGCCGCGCCCTGTCCCGCCAGCGCCGCGTCTATGGCCAGAGTTGTCTGGCTGAGGCGAATGTCGCGCCCCTGGCTGTGCGCAACGCCACACAGCCGCAGAAAGCCGGGCCAGAGATCATGCGCGTCATGCAGCTTGGGTATCACGGCAAGCGCCGCCCGGTCCAGCGGGCCGGAATGCCCGGCAAGCAGGCCCGGTGAGGCGACCGCGACGATGTTCTGCCGAAACAGCAGATGCGCCCGGAGCGCGGCGCCGAAGGGAGGGGCGCCGAGACGGACCGCCAAGTCGATACCGTCGGCGTGGAAACTGGACAGCTTTTCTGTCGCGAGGATCCGCAGATCGATGTCGGGATGTTTCGCGGTGAAGTCCGGCAGGTGCGGGATAAGCCATTTCGCGGCGAATGTGGGTGTGACGCTGATCAGCACCCGCGCTGCCTGAGGCCGAAGCACCGCGGATGCCTCGCGCAGGATGGCGAAAGCTTCGGCGACCCGGGCGTGATAGCCGCGTCCGGCCGCCGTGAAGGCCAGTCCCTTGGGCAGACGCGCGAACAATGCCATGCCGACATGGCCCTCAAGCCCTCGGACCTGTTGCGCGACGGCGCCCTGGGTCACGCCCAGTTCGCCTGCCGCGGCACGGAAGTTCAGGTGCCGTCCGGCGGCCTCGAAGGCGCGCAGCGCGTTCATGGGAGGAAGATCGTTCATCTGGCAGTCGTATTTCTACTGTCAGGCGGCGTCAATTCTGGTTCGCTTCTGCGGCCGATCCGGGCTATTCAGGATCGCAAGCACCAAGGAGGCTGTCATGACAGTAGAAAAGGTCGCGCTGGTTACGGCCGGTGGAAGCGGGATGGGCGCGGATGCTGCGCGGCGGCTGGTCAAAGACGGGTTTCGGGTCGGCATTCTCTCGTCCTCCGGAAAGGGCGAGGCGCTGGCCGAGGAGCTCGGCGGTGTCGGCGTGACCGGTTCGAACCGATCGGTTGCCGATGTGACCGCGCTGGTCGGCAATGTGATGGACCGCTGGGGACGGATCGACGTCCTGGTCAATTCCGCCGGTCACGGTCCGAAGGGTCCCGTGCTCGAGATCTCAGACGACGGCTGGCACGAGGGGATGGAGGTCTACCTGCTGAACGCGATCCGCCCCGCCCGGCTGGTGACGCCGATCATGCAAAAGCAGGGCGGCGGCGCGATCATCAACATCTCGACCTTCGCAGCCTTCGAACCCGATCCGCTATTTCCCACCTCGGGCGTGTTTCGCGCGGGCCTCGCTGCCTTTGCCAAGCTCTTTGCCGACCGATACGCGGCCGACAACATCCGCATGAACAACGTCCTGCCCGGCTTTATCGACAGCCTGCCCGAAACCGAGGACCGGCGCGTGCGCATTCCCATGGGCCGCTATGGCCGGGCCGCCGAAGTCTCGTCGCTGATCTCCTGGCTCGCCTCCGACGAGGGCAGCTACATGACCGGCCAGAACCTGCGCCTCGATGGCGGTCTGACCCGCGCTGTCTGAGGCTGCGTCCTCTCGGCCATTCTTCTCGGCGCAACCGTCCGATGGGGAAAAAGGCTTAACCGTAATCGGATCGCACAATGTCCTTGCGGCGCGCGAAGACCATCAGCACGAATTGCAGGCCCAGCACGGCAAAGCCGACCGGCATCAACCCATAGGGTATCCACATGGGCGTGCCGAACGCGCTGCTGACGCGCTCGCCATAGGCGAAGGCGTCGCGCGCCATCAGCCAGCCTCGCCAGGCGATCGTGAACGAGAAACCCGCGCCCACGACCGCGATCACGACCCGCAGAAGGTGCTGCAACGCCGGATTGCCCCGTTCGGCCAGAAAGCCGATGCCGATCTGTTCGCCTCGTCGAAGCGTGTCGGCTGCGGTGACCAGCGCCAGATACACCATGAGAAACGAGTTGATCTCCATGCTCCAACTGGTGGCGCGGGCAAAGAAGTGCCGCGTCAGCGCGTCATAGCCGATGGTGATCATCATGAAGACCAGCACCAGCGCGCCGCCGGCCTGCAAGATCCAGGTCAGCCAACCCATCGCACGGTCGACGGCGCGCATCGGCGTTATGCTTCTTCGCCAAGGGCCAGCGCGATGGCACGCTGACCCACGTCAGGACCGACCTCGTCAAGCCAGACCTGACGCACGTCGACGTTGATCTTGTCGAATTCGGCGATCTCGTCGTCGGCCGGCTCGATGACTTCGATCCCGGCCTCCTTGAAGGCGGGCCAGTATTGATCGCGGAAATAATCCTCGTTCGCTGCGCGGGCGCTTTCCTGATCGAACCATTCGACCCCCTCCATGAAGGCGGCGCGGACATTCTCGGGCATCGCGTCCCAGCGGCGCGTGGTCGTGAAGACGCCGATCGCAAAGCCTGTCACCGGCATCCGATAGGCATAATCCACCTGTTCCTGGATCGAGCGTCCGTTGATGGTCGAGATGTTGGCCACGGCCGCATCGACCGTCCCGCGTTCCAGCGCGAGATACAGTTCGGACGAGGGAATGCGCACCGGGGCGGCGCCGAAATGTTCCAACGCAGCCGAGGCCTCGAAGGACACGAGCCGGATCTTCTTGCCGTCGATCTGGGAGAGGTTGGTGATGGGCGCGCTTTCGATGCTCCAGATATATTCCGGTTCCATGATTCCACCGCCAAGCGACAGGCAGCGCAGCCCCTGTTTTTCCAGCTCTGCCGCGATCAGTTCGAACAGGGGCGCGCCGCGGCGCAACCGGTCGGGGTTCTCATAAAGGGGGCCGACCACGCCGGGCAGGCCCAGGACCCCAAGGATGGGCAGCGACCGCGTGACATAGGATGAGGTGTGAAACATGAAGTCGATCGTGCCAGCCCGCAGCGCCGGCAGTTGTTCATCCGCCGCGACCAGGCGGCCGCTGTCATAATAATCCAGCGCGACGACGCCTTCTCCCGCCTTGTTCACCCGGTCAACCAACCCCTGCGAACCATATGCCAGATCGGCATAGGATGGCGGCAGGTAGCTGACCCCGGTCAGCGTCTCGGCGGCAAAGGCCCGCCGCGGCAGCCCCGCAAGGGACAGCCCGCCAAGAGCGGCGGTGGCGCCAAGGATCTGTCTTCTGGTCGTCATGTCTTCTCCTCCCTCTTTTTGTCTATCGTCAGGCGGGGCTCAGGGCATCAGGCCCGGCAGCCACAGCGCCATTTCAGGCACCAGCACGAACATCGCCAGCACCAGGAATTGCAGGATCACGAAGGGCAGCACGCTGCGGATGATATCCTCGATGGCCAGGACCGGGGCGACGGCCTTCAGCGTATAGAGGTTCAGCCCCACGGGCGGCGTGATCACCGCCATCTCGAGATTCATGACCAGGATGATCCCGAACCACAGCGGATCATAGCCCAGGGCCGTGATCAGCGGCAGCAAGATCGGCGTCGTCACCACGATCAGCGAAACCGCGTCGATCAGCATGCCCAGGAACAACAGGGCGATCATCACCACCATCAGGATGGCGAAAGTCGGAAGCTGGGTCTGGGTCAGGGCCTGCGATACCGTATCGGGCAGCCGGATCAGGTTGAGGTAATCGCCAAAGATCCGCGCGCTGCCCATGATCAGCAGGATCGCCCCCGAGATCCGCGCGCTCGACGCGATGATCTGCCAGAAACGCATCCATGTCAGGCTGCGAAACACCAGCGCCGCCAGCGCCAGCGCGCCCAGGGCGCCAAAGGCGCCCGCCTCGCTTGGCGTGGCGACGCCGGAATAGATGACGCCCAGAACCAGAAGCACCAGCAAAGCCGCGTGCCACAAGCCGCCAAGCGAACGCAGGCGTGCCCCCCAGTGCGTGGCTTCGGTTTCCCGCGGCGCCTCGGACGGATTCAAACTGGCGCGGATCCAGATATATCCCGCCAGGGCCATCGCCAGGATCACCCCCGGCACGATCCCGCCAATGAAAAGATCCGCGACCGAGACGCCGGAGACGGCGCCATAGATGATCAGCGGGACACTGGGCGGGATCAGCATGGCAAGCGCGCCCGAACTGACGACCGCCCCGGCCGCAAGCCGATGCGAATAGCCGCGCGCAAGCATTTCCGGAACGGCGATCGATCCAATGGCCGCGACCCCTGCGATCGAGACCCCCGAGACCGCGCCGAACACCGTCGAGGCGCCGACGGTCGCGATCGCCAGTCCGCCGCGAAGGCGGTTGAACCACAGCGCCGCCGCACGGTAGAGATTGGCCCCGACCGGCGTTGCCGACAGGAAATTTCCCATCAGCACGAACAGCGGCAGAGCCAGCAGTTCAAAGCTGTTCAGCTGCGCGAAAAGCGAACTGGGCCCGAAGAACAGCGCCATCGACCCGCGCGCCATATAGAGTCCGATCATCCCGGCCGCACCAAGAGCCAGAAAGATCGGGGCGCCGATGGCGATCAACGCCAGAAGGGTGACCAGAACGATCAGCGGTTCGATCATGCGGCGCCCTCGGCGGCGCCGAACCAGCCGGCGCGAGACATCTGCCCGGTCACGCGCCCCGGAACACGCTGATCCAGCCAGTCGATCTGCGCGGCCAGCCGGTCATGCGACAGACCCGTCGCCATGCCTTGCCGCGTCAGCAGATAATTCGCATCCTCGGTCGCGATATTGCCGGTTGCGCGCGGCGCGAAGGGACAGCCGCCCAGGCCGCCGATGGATGTGTCTGCAACCTCGGCGCCCAGTTCGATCGCCGCGATCAGGTTCGCCATACCGGTCCCGCGGGTATTGTGCAGATGCACGCCCCAGCCCGTGCCGCCCAGAACCGGAGCCATCGCGCGATGGACCCGTCGGATATCCGCCGGGGCGGCGACGCCGATCGTGTCGGCCAGCACCACCTGCCCTGCGCCGGCCGCGATCACGGCCTTTGCCATGGCGGCAACGCGGGCCTCGGATATCTCGCCCTCGAAGGGGCAACCGTAGGCGGTGGCGATGACGGCTGTCACATCGCGCCCGGCCTCGCTGGCGACGGCCGCGGCGCGGCTGAATTCGGCAACGCTGTCTTCCGCCGACATTCCCTGGTTGCGGCGGCAGAACGTGTCCGAGGCGACGACGGCAAAGCGCAATTCGGTCGCGCGGGTCGCGATGGCACGTTCCGTCCCCTTCAGGTTCAGGACAAGCGCCGCCAATCGCACATCCGGCAAGGGGGGCAGGCCCGCCAGAACCTCTTCGGCGCCGGCCATCTGCGGGACGCGGGCGGGATGGACCATGCTGACCGCCTCGACATGCCGCGCGCCGGCATCGGCAAGCCCGGTGATCATCTCGATCCGCTCCTCGACCGAAAATATCCGGTCGAGGTTCTGCAATCCGTCGCGCGGTCCCACCTCGCACAGGGTCAGCATCAGATCACCCCCTCGGCGCGAAGCTCGTCCAGCTGGCTTTCCGACAGACCCAGACGACCATAGACCTGCGCGTTGCTGGCGCCGATTTCCTGCGGGCCAAGCCATGCGATATCGCCCGGAGTATCGGACAGGACGGGAAAGACACCCGGCACGGTGATGCTGCCGAACTCGTCATCCTCGATGTCGCGAACCATGCCCCGCGCACGGAAATGCGGATCCTCGACCACCTCGGCGATCGAATTGATCGGGCCATGCACCACGTCGAAGCGATCCAGCCGCCGGGTCAGTTCGGCCATGGTCAGCGCGCCGGACCATTCGGCGATCAGCGCGTCCAGTTCCTGCTGGTTGTCGCCGCGCGCGATATGGGTCGCGTATTTCGGATCGCTTGCCAGTTCCGGACGATCCATCGCCCGGGTCAGCCTGCGGAACATCGCGTCCACATTGGCCGCGATGACGACATAGCCCGCATCGCTGGTCGGATAGATGTTGGACGGCGCGATCTTGGCCAGCCCCGACCCCGAGGGCTTGCGAACATGGCCGGTCTTGGAAAATTCTGTCACGCAGCTTTCCAGCATCGCAAAGCAGCTTTCGGTGATGGCCGCATCGACCACCTGGCCCTGCCCGCCGTTTCGATCGCGACGGAACAGCGCCATCATCATGCCCTCAAAAGCGAACAGCGCCGTCAGCGTATCACCGAGCGAGATTCCGAAACGCGGTGGCGGCATGTCCGGATAGCCATTGATATAGCGCAATCCCGACATCGCCTCGCCCACCGAGGCAAAGCCGGGCCGCGAGGCATAGGGACCTGTCTGCCCGAAGCCCGAAACCCGCACGATCACCAGCCCCGGATTGATGCGATGCAGGCGCTCGGGCGACATGTCCCATTTTTCCAGCGTCCCGGGCTTGAAGTTCTCGATCAGCACATCCGCGGTCTCGATCAGCTTGCGCACCAGCGCCTGCCCACGCGGATGGCGGAGATCGGCGGATACCGAATGCTTGTTGCGCGCCATGATCGGCCACCACAGCGTCTTGCCCTGATACTGGTTGCGCCCCCAGTTACGGATGGGATCTCCGGTGCCGGGCGGCTCGATCTTGATGACCTCGGCTCCGAAATCGGCGCAGCGCGTGCCGACGAAGGGACCGGCAAGCAATTGTCCCATCTCGATCACACGCAGACCCTGCAGGGGGCCGAACTCTCGCCCTTCGGGTTCGCTCATTGCGGCTTTTGTCCCCCTTGAATCCCAAAGATCGCATCTCTGGATACATTCTGAACCAGATTCCGTCTTGCTTGCAAGAAACTTAAGAATATGGATACAATTTCTGAAATTTTTGCATTCGTGACCCGATGGAACATTCGAAATTCGCAACCTCCACCGACCGAGCCTATCGTCAGTTGCGGGACGCGATCCTGAGCGGCAGCCTGCCGACCGATCGCAAGGTGACCGAGACCGGGCTTGCATCCATGCTGGGTTTGTCGCGAACGCCCGTCCGCGCGGCGATCGGCCGCTTGCTGATCGAGGGTTTGCTGCAACGCCGCAGCGGCAGCGGCCTGTGGTGCGTGCTGCCCACGCCCGGCGAGATGCAGGAGATCTTCGATATCCGGGCGCGGCTGGAATCCTATGCCGCGGCGCGCGCCGCCGAACGCGCCAGCGCGGAACAGCGCGAGGCCGTGAAGCAATCGGCCGAACGCATGTCACGTCACGTCGCCGCCCTGGCGAAGCGCAGCGATCCGGATATCGCTCGCCGGATCGAGGAAGAGAATGCGTTTTTCCATCGGCTGATCCTCGAGGCCGCCTGCGCCCCGCGGCTCGAAAGGCTGCTTCAAAGCACCGTGGATGTGGCTTTCGTCAGCCTGACCCTGCAACGTTACAGCCTTGGTCAGCGGGTCCGCTCGGCAGGCCATCACCACGACATTGCCGAGGCGATCGCCCTTGGCATGGCGGAATGGGCCGCCCGCACGATGGAGGCGCATATCCTGGCGGCCGCAGCCTCATTCAGGAACCGCTACGGCGTTGCGGCCGAGACACCGCAAGATGACAAGGCCTGAGCCCGCCCGCGGCGGTGTCGATGCGGTCCACAAGACAGGCTGGCGGCGCCAAGGGGCAATTGGGACAACCTGCCAAGGCTTGTCCCGAACCTACCCCAACCGGTCCGCCAGAGTCTTCGTCTCGCCCATCCGGTAAAGCTTGATTTCACGCCACAGCCGCAATGTCGGCTTCATCGCGAAGAAGACCGAACCGATGGTGAAGAACCAGGTCGCCGGGGTTTGAAGGCTGGCGGAAAAGAACATCATCGATCCGATGATGAAGCACAGGGCCGCCGCGAAATCGACGACGGTATGGGCGATCTCGAATTGCGCATAAAGGCGGCGCGCGGCGGGGGTCGCCTCGCGACGGTGGTGCCGGAAGATGCCGCGCCAGAAGCTCAACGGTTCAGGCCGCCCGCGACCGAGGGGATGTCGCCCGGCGCAAAGCCGAAATGGCGCAGCCAGCGCAGGTCGCTTTCAAAGAAGGCGCGCAGGTCGGGAATGCCGTATTTCAGCATCGCGAGACGGTCGATGCCCATGCCGAAGGCAAAGCCCTGCCAGCGATCGGCGTCGATCCCGGCCGAACGCAGCACATGCGGATGGACCATGCCCGAACCCAGCACTTCCAGCCAGCCGTCGCCCTGTCCCACTTTCAGCGTGCCGCCTTCCCAGGAGCACTGGATATCGACCTCGGCCGAGGGTTCGGTGAAGGGGAAATGGCTGGCGCGGAAACGGGTCTTCACCGGTGTCCCGAAATAGGCCGAGAAGAATTGTTCCAGCACCCATTTCAGTTGCGCCATGGAAATGTCGCGGTCGATGGCCAGCCCCTCGATCTGATGAAACATCGGGGTATGGGTCTGGTCCATGTCCATCCGGTAGACGCGGCCCGGCGCGATCACGCGGATCGGCGCGCCGTGTTCCTGCAGGGCGCGGATCTGGACCGGAGAAGTATGCGTGCGCAGGACATGCGGCGGGCGATCGTCGCCGGGCGCGCGGTGCATGAAGAACGTGTCGTGTTCCTGCCGCGCGGGATGTTCGGGGGCGATGTTCAGCGCGTCGAAATTGTACCAGTCGGTTTCGACCTGCGGGCCTTCGGCGACGGCGAATCCCATATCCGCGAAGATCGCGGTAACTTCGTCGGTGACTTGGCTGACCGGATGGATGGTGCCCGCCGGGCGCGGCCGGCCGGGCAGCGTCACGTCCAGCCATTCGCCGGCGAGGCGTGTCTCCAGCGCGGCATCCTCCAGGCTGGCTCGGCGGGCGCGCAGCGCGGTGTCGATCTCGTCGCGCAATTCGTTCAGGGCGCGTCCGGTGGTCTGACGTTCCTCGGGGCTCATCCGGCCCAGTTCGCGCATCTTCAGGCTGATCTCGCCCTTCTTGCCAAGCGCCTTGAGCCGCACCTCCTCGATCGAGGCCGGGTCGGCGGCGTCCTTGATGCGGTCCAGCCATTGCTGGCGCAGAGGGGTCAGATCGTCCATCGTCATGCCTTCGCGTGGCTTCCTGGCCCTTGCCTTAGCATTGTGTCGGGCGCTGGAAAAGGCCGGGCTCAGACGGCTTTCGTCTGGTTGACGCGGGCCGACAGGGCCGCGCGGCTTTCGACACGTTCGGAATAGCGGTCCACCAGATGGTCGCGGATGTCGCGGGTCAGCAGGGTGAACCGCATCAATTCCTCCATCACGTCCACGATGCGGTCGTAATAGGGCGAGGGCTTCATGCGACCCTGATCGTCGAATTCGTCCCAGGCCTTGGCGACCGAGGATTGATTGGGGATGGTCAGAAGCCGCATCCACCGGCCCAGGATGCGCAACTGGTTGACGGTGTTGAAACTTTGGCTGCCGCCGCAGACCTGCATCACCGCCAGCGTCTTGCCCTGGGTGGGCCGCACGCCGCCCAGCGACAAGGGGATCCAGTCGATCTGGGTCTTCATCAAGCCCGACATGGCGCCGTGGCGTTCGGGCGAGGACCAGACCATGCCTTCGCACCACCGAACCAGATCGCGCAACTCCGCGACCTTGGCGTCGTCGACCCCGGTCGCATCGGCCAGCGGCAGGCCGCGAGGATCAAAGATCCGCGTCTCGGCGCCCAGGGCGTTCAGGACACGGGCGGATTCCTCGGCAGCAAGCCGCGAAAAGCTGCGCTCGCGCAGCGATCCGTAAAGCAGAAGGATGCGCGCACCATGAGTGCTGCGCGCGGCCGGAAACAGCGCATCGGGGTCAGGGGACGGCAGGCAATCGCGGCGGATATTCGGCAGGTCAGCCAAGGATTTCTCCTTTTCCGTTCATGATCATCTGGCCATCTTCCTTGAAGATCGGGCCAGACGGCACGCGATCCAGCAGCGGCAGGACGGTTTCCGAGGGCCGGCACAGGCGCACGCCACGGGCCGAGGCGACGATGGGCCGGTTGACCAGCACCGGATGGGCCAGCATCGCCTCCAGAATCGCGGCATCCTCGACGGTATCATCCAGCAGGCCCAGTTCGGCCGCCGGGGTTCCGGTGATCCGTAGCGCCTGTCGGGGCGTCAGGCCTGCGGCGGCGAACAGCGTCAGCAGGTGCGGGCGGGTCCAGCCTTCGCGCAGATAGTCGATCACGACCGGGTCGGCACCCGAGGCGCGGATGATGGCCAGAACGTTGCGCGAGGTGCCGCAATCGGGATTGTGGTGGATGACGATCATGCGCGGGCCTCGGGAAAACGGTCGCGGGTCCGGTTGGCAAAGGCCACCAGCGTCAGCATCACCGGCACCTCGACCAGCACGCCGACCACCGTGGCCAGCGCCGCGCCCGAGTTCAGGCCGAACAGGCTGATCGCGACCGCGACGGCCAGTTCGAAGAAATTCGAGGTTCCGATCAGCGCGCAGGGCGCAGCGATCCGGTGCGGCACACCAAGCGCATGGGCCGCGGCGTAGCTGAGGGCAAAGATGCCATAGCTCTGGATCAGGATCGGCACCGCGATCATGGCGATCACGACCGGCCGGTCCAGGATGACCTGTCCCTGCAACGCGAACAGGATGGCCACCGTGGCCAGCAGCCCGATCACCGAGAACGGCTTGATCCGGGCGGTAAAGGCGGCGGTGGCGCCGCGCATCGCGTGGCGGGTGATCTGGCCCGCGATCAGCGGCAGCACGATATAGAGCACCGTCGCCAGAACAAGCGTCTGCCAGGGCACCTCGACCTCGGTCACGCCCAGCAGAAAGGCGACGATGGGCGCGAAGGCCACCACCATGATGAGATCGTTCACCGAGACCTGGACCAGCGTATAGGTCTCGTCCCCGCGGGTCAGTTGCGACCAGACGAACACCATCGCGGTGCAGGGGGCGGCGCCCAGCAGGATCAGCCCGGCGATATATTGCGATGCATCGGCCGGCGCGATCCACGCCGCGAAGACATGATCGAAGAACAGCACCGCCAGCAGGGCCATGGTGAAGGGCTTGATCAGCCAGTTGACCACAAGCGTCACCAGCAGGCCGCGCGGCTGACGGGCGATGCCCGAGACCGCGCCGAAATCGACTCCGATCATCATCGGATAGACCATCGCCCAGATCAGCACGGCAACGACGAGGTTGATCGAGGCGATCTCGGCCCCGGCGACGGCCTGCACGAGACCGGGCGCGATCACGCCCAGGCCGATGCCGCCGATCATGGCGGCCAGAACCCACAGGCTGAGCCAACGTTCGAACCCGCCCAGTCCGCCGGCATGGGATGCGGAGATATCGGTCATTGCTGTCTCACCCCGCCTGCAACTGGTCTGAACGGGCGCCGATCTGGTCGATGCGGGCCTGCAACGAGGCGCGTTCCAGCGACTCGATCGGCAGGCTGATGAAGGCGGCCAGCCTTGTGGCCAGCATCTGGTGGGTGCGGCTGAAGGCTGCGGCCTGTTCGGCCGCGTTTCCGGTGAATGCGGCCGGGTCGGGCACGCCCCAATGCGCGGTCACGGGATGGCCTGGCCAGACCGGGCAGACCTCGCCGGCTGCGTTGTCGCAGACGGTGAAGACGAAATCCATCCGCGGCGCGTCGGGACCGGCGAATTCGTCCCAGCTTTTCGACCGGATGCCGGCAAGATCGTAGTCCAGCCGTTCCAGCAATTGCAGCGTGCGCGGATTCGGCTGGCGCGAGGGGTGCGAGCCGGCCGAAAAGGCACGGAACCGGCCCGAGGGATCGGCGTTCAGGATCGCCTCGGCGATCAGCGACCGGGCCGAATTGGCGGTGCACAGAAACAGCACGTTGAAGGGCGTGTCGCGCACCTTGTCCTCCGATGGCGAAATGGGTCGGGGCGGGTTGATGAGGTTGTTGACGGCGGGCCTGCACAAATCCGGATTCCCGCCGCAGCAATCGCTGAGCAGGTAATCGACCAGATGTCGCATGGTGGTCAGGTCGGCGAAATAGCGGATCGAACGTCCCTCGCGGCGCTTCGCGATCAGCCCGGCCGCAGACAGCACCGACAGATTGGCCGACAGCGTGTTATCGCGCACCGACAAAGCCTCGGCGATCTGGCCCGCCGGCATGCCATCCGCGCCCGCCCGGACCAGAAGACGGAACACCGACAGGCGCAGCGGCTGGCCGAGGGCGGTAAAACAATCGAGGGCATCTTTCGTTTCCATAATTCACGAATAATGGAACTATCTCCGGGGCGCAAGAGCCATTTTTCCCAGCCGCCAGCGCCGCGCCGAATCCGTCGTCAGCGCCGCGCGACGTTCAGCCAGACGCCCCCATGCGGCCGCAGGGTCAGGATCATCCGCGGCTCTGGCGCGCGGCCGGCTATCGCGGTGAAACGGAATCGCGACAGCAGGGTGGCAAGGATGATCACCGCCTCCTGCATCGCGAACCCGGCGCCGATGCAGATCCGGGGACCGGCGCCGAAGGGAAGAAAGGCATAGCGGTCGGGCGGGGTCAGGAACCGGTCCGGATCGAAGGCATCGGGATTCGTCCACAGCAGATGGTGGCGATGCAGGGCATAGATCGGCAGCATGACCGTGTCGCCGGGACGGATCTCGCGGCCGCACAGCCGGTCATGCGCCTGCGCCGTGCGCGACAGGAAGGCCGCCGGCGGATAAAGCCGCAGGGCCTCGGACACGATGCGCTGGATCAGCGGCAGCCGCTCCATGTCGGCGGCGGCGGCGGCCCGGTCGCCGAGGATCGCCCGCGCCTCGGTCGCTGCGCGGTCCTGCACATCGGGATCGAAGGCGCAAAGATACAGCGCCCAGGCCAGCGTCAGTGCCGTCGTCTCGTGTCCCGCCACGATGAAGGTCAGCAGGTTGTCGCGCAGCTCGTCGCGATTCATGGTGCGTCCGGTCTCGGGATCGTCGGCATCCAGAAGCAGATCCAGCAGGTCGGGCGGACCCTGCCGTTGCGCGGCGGCGGCCCGGTCCGTGATGGCCCGGTCCGCGATCTGCTTCATCTGTCGCAAGCCCTGCCCCGCAAAGATCCGTCCCGGACGCGGCACCCATCGCGGCACGCCGATCACATCCATCAGCGACACCTTGGCGGTCTGCGCGATATAGCCGTCGATGGCGTGATGCACCGCGTCGCGGTCAAAGGATCGTTCCCCCGACAAGGTCGCGTCCGAGATCACCTCGAAGGTCGCGGCCACGGTTTCGGCGAACAGATCCACAGGACCGGACGCGGCCTCGAGACGGCGGCAGGACGCCTCGGCGGCGGCGGTCATCACCGGGCCAAGCGCCTGAACATGGCGCAGCGCGAAGGCGGGCGCGGCGGCTCGGCGCTGCCAGCGCCAGTTCGCGCCTTCGGCGATGAACAGGCTGTCGCCGATTGCCGGTTCCAGGATCAGCTTGGTGACGACCGATTTCGGATAATCCTCGACCCGGTCCTTCAGGACATGGCGCAGGCTGTCGGGATCCATGACCATGTGCCAGCGGATACCGGTCTGTCCCGACACGATGGGCTGACGCAGCGCCAGTTCGGGAATGATCCCCAGCACGTTGCGGCGCGCGATCATCACCGTCCTCAGGATGCCGACGGGACGGGTGGCCAGCGGCACGCGGGCCGGGATGGCGGACACGGGATCATGATGCGTCATGGCACGACGATAGACGGGCGCGACCCGCGGCTCAATCGCCGGTCTGTCGCACCCTTGTGATCGGACGGGCATTGATCGCCCCCGACCGGCGCCGCAATGTGGAAGAATGCGACCTCTCGCATGAACGCGAGGCCGGCCTTGGCCATGTGTTCCTGCGATGTTGCTTGCGCCGCCTGATCGACACCAAAGAGAGAAGACGATGAACCGCACCTCCTCGACCCGCCGCAACCTGCTGACCGGGGCCTTGATGCTGACCGCTCTGCCATTGCTGCGCCCCCTCGCCGCCCTGGCCCAGTCCGAAAGCCAGGCCGCACCGCAGATGAATGTCACCAAAAGTCCCAGCTGCGGCTGTTGCAAGGGTTGGGTGGATCTGGCCCGGCAACAGGGCTTTTCGGTCAGTGTCACCGACACAGACGATTACGAAGGCATGAAGACCGCCAACGCGGTCCCCGAGGCGCTGTGGTCCTGTCACACCGCGGTCATCGACGGCTATGTGATCGAAGGGCACGTGCCCTTCGCGGCAATCCGGACGCTGCTGGCAGAGCGACCCGACATCGCCGGTCTTTCGGTGCCCGGAATGCCGCCCGATTCGCCCGGCATGGGCGGCGGCGCGGATGCGGTTGTGCCCGTCACCGCCTGGGGCGGCACCGCGGGCGACGGCACGCCCTTCGAATTCAAGTCATAGCACGCAGAAAGCCCGCGCCGATCCGGCGCGGGCTTTCGGAAGTTCGCGAATCCCGTGCGATCAGGCCGCAGCCTTCGCCTTTTCGACGATGGCGCCGAATGCCTCGGGCTCGTGGATGGCCAGATCGGCCAGAACCTTGCGATCCACCTCGATCCCCGCCTTCGCCAGCAGGTTGATGAACCGCGAATAGGTCATGTCGGCATCGGCCAGACGGACGGCGGCATTGATCCGCTGGATCCACAGCGCGCGGAAGTTGCGCTTGCGGTTCTTGCGGTCGCGGGTGGCATATTGGTTGGCCTTGTCCACCGCCTGCGTCGCGGTGCGGAAATTGCGCGACCGGTTGCCGTAATAGCCCTTGGCCTTGTCCAGAACCTTCTTGTGACGGGCGTGGGTAACCTTGCCGGATTTAACTCGTGCCATTGTTCAGTCCTCGACGATCAGCGGTTATAGGGCATGTATTTCTTCACGATCCGGGCATCCGCGTCGCTGAGGACGGTGGTGCCGCGCGCATCGCGAATGAACTTCGTGGTGCGCTTGATCATGCCGTGGCGCTTGCCGGCCTGGGCGGATTTCACCTTGCCCGTGGCCGTCATCGAGAACCGCTTCTTGGCGGCCGCTTTGGTCTTCATTTTCGGCATTTTCATCTCCTTCGTATCAGAGTGAACGCGCGACTCGGCAATGCCATTCCGGCCGGCCGCGCGGGTCGAAGCGCGCCCTATAACGGGGCGCGCCAGTCTTGGCAAGAGATGCCGGCCTATTTGCCCGGCGGGGTCATCGCATCGGTCGCGACCCGATCCCAGGCGCGGGCGAGGTCGCCGGCCTGGAACGGTTCGGGATTCAGATAGGCCGCGGCGAAGATCGCGACGATGCCCAGGATCAACGTGATCACGGCGGCGCGCGGCGGCGTCGCCTGGACAAGCTGCACCACGGCCAGCAGGATCGAGACAAGGCCCAGCGCAACGCCGGCCAGCAGCAGATAATCGGACATCGAAACCACCCGTTCTTCTTCGCTGTTGCGGGCTTATTCCGGATCGGAGGCGAAGATCAAGCGTTCGTCGCAAGGCGCGATGCGCACGATGTTGGTCGTGCCCGGCACGTTGAAGGGCACGCCGGCCATGACCACGACCTGCCGCGTCTCGTCGGCGAAGCCGAAATCCCGCGCCGCGCGGGTCGCGTTCACCACCGCCTCCTTGAAGCGGGTCAGACGCGGCGTGATCACGCAATGCGTCCCCCAGGTCAAGACCATGCGGCGCAACACGTTTTCCAGCGGCGTCAGCGCGATGATCGGCACGCGCGGGCGTTCGCGGGCGACCAGACTGACGGTTTTGCCCGACTGGCTGAAGGCGCAGATCGCGGCCACGTCGGTCGTTTCGGCGATCTCGCGGGCGGCGGTAACGATGGCGTCGGCCACGCTGTGCAGTTCGGCCTGCCGCGCGGCCTCGATGATGCCGCGATAATTCGGATCGGCTTCGACCGAACGTGCGACGCTGTCCATCGTGGTCACCGCCTCGACCGGATAGGCCCCCGCGGCACTTTCGGCCGACAGCATCACGGCGTCGGTTCCCTCGTAGATGGCATTGGCGACGTCGCTGACCTCGGCCCGCGTCGGCATCGGGCTTTCGATCATCGATTCCAGCATCTGCGTGGCCACGATGACCGGCTTGGCCGCAGCACGGCATTGCCGCACCAGCCGCTTCTGGATCGGGGGCACCGAATGGACCGGCAATTCCACCCCCAGATCGCCGCGCGCGACCATGATCCCGTCGGACGCCTTCAGGATCTCGTCGAAGGCGCGCACCGCCGAGGGTTTCTCGATCTTGGACAGCACCGCGGCTCGGCCCCGGGCCAGGTGCCGTGCCTCCTCCACGTCCTCGGCGCGCTGCACGAAGGACAGCGCCAGCCAGTCCACGCCCAGTTCGCAGGCGAATTCCAGATCCTCGCGATCCTTGTCCGACAGGGCCGCCAGCGGCAACACCACGTCGGGCACGTTCACGCCCTTGCGGTCGCTGATCGTGCCGGCGACGGTGACGGTGCAATTGGCGAAGTCGGCGCCGCATTCATCCACCCGCAGGCGGATCTTGCCGTCATTGACAAGCAGTTCCGATCCCGCCTCCAGCGCGGCGAAAATCTCGGGATGCGGCAGCTGCACGCGATCGGTATCGCCCGGTTCCGCATCCAGGTCGAAGCGGAACCGATCGCCCGCTTCCAGATCGTGACTGCCCGTGGCAAAGCGCCCGACGCGCAGTTTCGGCCCCTGAAGATCGGCCAGGACGGCGATCGGGCGCCCGGTTTCGGCCTCGACGGCGCGGATGGCGTCAAAACGGGCCTTGTGATCGGCGTGGTCGCCATGGCTCATGTTCAGGCGGAAAACGTCGGCGCCGGCATCGAAAAGGGCCCGGATCATCTCTTGCGTCGAGGATGCGGGGCCAAGTGTCGCCACGATCTTCACATTGCGATGTCGTCTCATCATGCGCCCCTTCCACGTTTAGCGCTATCTATGCCGCAAACGCATGCCCGCGGCAACTGGCGTCCGGGAACATTCCGGCCTAGACAGGCTGCACCATGAAAGATGACCATTCCACGACGGAACGTGCCTTCTGGACGCTGGGCGAGGATCGCCCCTCGCGCTGGCTGATCACCTGCGACCACGCGACAAACCGGGTTCCCCGATGGGTCGGCGGCGGCGAACTGGGCATCGCCGACGCCGACATGGGGCGCCACATCGCCTATGATGTCGGCGCAGCCGGGGTGGCCGAACGTCTGGCCGCGCTGATGGATGCCCCCGCGATCCTGTCCGATTTCTCGCGCCTGGTGATCGACCCGAACCGGGGCGAGGACGACCCGACCCTGCTGATGCGTCTTTATGACGGCACGGTGATCCCGGCCAACAAGAGCGCCGACGCGGCCGAACGTCGTCGCAGGCTGGAGCGCCTGCACCGTCCCTACCATGCCGCGCTGGCGCGGCTGGCCGCCCGCCACCCGGCGCGCTGCCTCTGCGCGGTCCACAGCTTCACCCCGCAGCTGCGCGGCCGGCCGCCGCGTCCATGGCAGATCGGCATCCTCTATTCGCACCGCGACGCACGCCTGGGCCCTGCCATGGTCGCGGCCTGCCGCGCGGAAGGCTGGATCACCGGCGAGAACCAGCCCTATAGCGGCCATCTGGACGGCGATTCGATCGACCGTCACGCCCTGTCCCATGGCCGCCCCAACATGCTGATCGAGATCCGCAACGACCTGATCCGGACCGAACAGGGCCAGGCCGAATGGGCCGGAAGGCTGGCTCCGGTCATCGCGCGCGTGCTGGATGAAACGGGACTCTGAACCCTCGCGCTCTTTCCCAATACCTTCGGGGGTCAGGGGGCAGACAGCCCCCGGCGGCCGCCTCAGATCCCGGACTTGCGGCTTTCTTCCAGATAGATCTCGCGCAGGCGGGCCGCGACCGGGCCGGGCTTACCGCTGCCGATTTCCACGCCGTCGATCTGGACCACCGGCATCACGAAGGCCGAGGCCGAGGTGACGAAGGCCTCGTCCGCGTCCTGCGCCTCGGCGATGGTGAAGCGGCGTTCCTCGACCTTCATCTGCGCCTCGGCGGCAAGACGCAGCACTGCGGCGCGGGTGATTCCGTGCAGGATGTCGTGGGATAATTCGCGCGTCACGATCACCCCGTCCTTGACGATATAGGCGTTGTTGCTGCTGCCTTCGGTCACGTGGCCGTCCTCGACCAGCCAGGCATCGTCGACGCCGCGCGCTTTGGCCTCCATCTTGGCCATCGAGGGATAGAGCAGCTGCACCGTCTTGATGTCGCGCCGCCCCCACCGCAGATCCTCGACGCTGATGATCTTCCAGCCGGTCTTCGACACTGGCGCATCGGCAAGTCCGGGCTTCGACTGGGTGAACATCACCACGGTCGGGCGCGTTCCTTCGGGCGGATAGGCAAAATCGCGGTCACCGGCATTGCCGCGCGTCACCTGAAGATAGATCAGACCGTCGCCGATTTCGTTTCTTGCAACCAGTTCGCGAAAGGCGGCGGTGTAATCGCTCTCTGACAAGGGATCGGTCATCGCCAGTTCGTTCAGGGACCGTTGCAGGCGCGCCATGTGGCCGGGAAGGTCGATCAGCTTGCCGCCCAGAACGCTGACCACTTCGTAGACGCCATCGGCCATCAGGAAGCCCCGGTCGAAGATCGAGACGGTCGCCCGATCCTCGGGCAGATATTCCCCGTCAACATAGACAATGCGCGTCATTCCGTGTCCCTTCCCTCTGGCCGCGATTTCCGTTCCGCTCTTCGACCCTATCCCGATCCGCGTCAAGCTGCGCCGCGGCGCGCCCGATTTCGCGCTTGCAGCATCGGCCGCGAAACATTATTGCTCATCACGCCCGCGATTCGACAGATGAGGACCAGCGCATGAGCTTTCGCACCCAGCCCCTGCCCCCTGCCCGTCTGAACCGCTGCCAGTTGTTCGGCCCCGGATCCCGCGACAGCCTTTTCGAGAAGATGGCGAAATCGGAAGCCGACGTCATCAATATCGATCTCGAGGACTCGGTGGCGCCGGATGACAAGGAACAGGCACGGAAGAACGCGATTCAGGCAATCGGCGACGTGGATTGGGGCAGCAAGACGCTGTCGGTGCGGATCAACGGGCTGGACACGCCCTTCTGGTATCGCGATGTGGTGGAACTGCTGGAACAGGCGGACGAGCGGCTGGACCAGATCATGATCCCGAAGGCTGGCAACGCCGGCGACATCTACGCCGTGGACGCGCTGGTCACCGCGATCGAACGCGCGAAGGGTCGAAAGAAAAAAATCGGCTTCGAGGTGATCGTCGAAAGCGCGGCGGGCCTGTGCCATGTCGAAGAGATCGCCGCCGCATCGCCCCGGATGCAGGCGATCAGTCTGGGCGCGGCCGATTTCGCGGCCTCGATGGGCATGGCCACGACCGGGATCGGCGGCACGCAGGAAAACTATTACATGATTCGCGAGGGTCAGAAATACTGGTCCGATCCCTGGCACTGGGCGCAGACCGCGATCGTCTCGGCCTGCCGGACGCACGGCCTGCTGCCGGTCGACGGTCCTTTCGGCGATTTCTCGGACCAGGACGGATTCATTGCGCAAGCACGGCGTTCGGCGACGCTGGGCATGGTCGGCAAATGGGCGATCCATCCCGGTCAGATCGCCCTGGCCAACGCGGTCTTCTCGCCCTCCGAGGCAGCCGTGACCGAGGCGAAAGAGATTCTGGCGGCAATGGAAAGGGCCAAGGCCGAGGGCGCGGGCGCCACCGTCTACAAGGGGCGGCTGGTCGATATCGCCTCGATCAAGCAGGCCGAGGTGATCGTGCGGCAATCCGAACTGATCGCCGCAGATTGACGCAACACCCAGCGGGTCCGGACCAGTGGAGGGGGCCGGCCCGCGACGCGGGAGGGACAGGCCCCGTGCGGATCGAACGGGGCCTGTCGCGTCCGCGGCGCCCGTATCGCTGGTCCCCGGAAAGTGCGTCCCGCGGGCCCTCTGCCGGATAGCGCGGGGCGTGACGAAACCGTCGGAGCCCCGTTGTCAGGCCCGGCGCAGCTTGCGGAAAATCCCCGATGCGCCCCAACCCGCGGCGACCGCGACGGCCAGCGACATCAACCCGTAGAGCAGCGGCTGGTCAAAGGCCATGCGGTAGAGCCAGCGTTCCAGACCGACCTTGCGCACTTCGATGGGCGCGCGATAGACGTCGATGACCCGACCGTCGCGCAGCAGGAAGATGCGGGTCTTGTAATCCCCCTCGATCAGGTTGGCGGGCAGCCGGACATCGGCGCGGAACAGGGTCTGGTCGACCAGCTTGACGCTGCCCTGATCCAGCCGGTACAGCCTGTTTGCTTCGCGCAGTCGGATCAGGGCCGCGGTATAGGGCACCACGTCCGCGACCTGATTGTTGCCCCCCATCGCACGCAGGGCAAGCGGCAGCGAGATGCGGTAGCGCTGGTCCCATTCGGGGCGCAGGATCTGATCCAGCGGGCCGGTGGTCGCGACCACGTAGAAACCGGGGGCGGCGCCGACCTCGACCCTTTTGGTGTTGATCCAGATCCCCAGCTTGCGTTCCTTCTTCCAGACCGTCAGCGACTGCGAGGGGGCCTCGATTGTCATGATGACCTGCAGGGGCGGGCCGTCGGGGATCGGGGTCTCGCGCTTGACCGCGCCGTAGATCAGGATCTCGGAGCCGTCGAAACTGGCGGTGATGGCAATGGAATCGCTGGACAGACCCGCCACCACCTGTTCGCCCGGCCTCTCGACGTTCTCGGGCACGATGACGCGCGGGCGGCCGGGATCGGGATAGGTCGGATAGGCGTCCTGCCCGCGGGGCGCCAGCGGCACCGTCGATCCGGGCGCGGTCTGGTCCTGGGCAAGGACCGCCGCCGCGCCCAGCGACACAAGCAGGGTCAGGATCGCCGCCCTTGCCACCATCAGCGCGCCCCCGACGTGATCGAGTAAAGCTCGTCCGGCCTCAGGAACAGATCCAGCGCCAGCTTGCCGCAGACCAGAAGCACCATCAGCGCCAGAAGGATCCGCAGCTGTTCCGCCCGCAGCCGCGCGCCCAGGCTGGTGCCGATCTGCGCCCCGACCACGCCGCCGATGATCAGCAGAACCGCCAGCATGATATCGACCGTGTTGTAGCTGACGGCGTGCATCAGCGTGGTGAAGGCGGTCACGAAGGTGATCTGGAACAGCGAGGTGCCGACAACGACCTTGGTCGGCATTCCGAGCAGATAGATCATCGCCGGCACCATGATGAAGCCGCCGCCCACACCCATGATCGCGGCCAGCACGCCCACGGCAAGTCCGACCAGAAGCACCGGGATCGCGCTGATGTACAGCCCCGAGGCGCGAAACTTCATCTTCATCGGCCAGCGATGCACCCAGTTGTGCTGGTGCAGCCGCTTGCGGAAGGTCGGGTTTCGCGACCGGCGCAGGGATCGGATGCTTTCCTGCAGCATCATCATCCCGATCAGGCCCAGAAACACGACATAGGAAAGCTGCACCACCAGATCGACCTGGCCGATCCGCTGCAGCAGCGTAAAGACCCAGACGCCCACCGACGATCCGGCCAGTCCGCCGGCCAGCAGAACCCAGCCCATCCGGAAATCGACGCTCTTGCGTTTCACATGGGCCAGCACGCCCGACACCGACGAGGCCACGACCTGATTGGCGCCCGTGGCCACCGCGATGGGGGGCGGGATGCCGATGAAGAACAGCAGCGGCGTGATCAGAAAGCCGCCGCCGACGCCGAACAATCCGCTCATCAGGCCGACCACGCCACCAAGACCCACCAGCGTGAAGGCGTTGACCGATACCTCGGCGATGGGAAGGTAGATCTGCATGGGCCGTGATGTTTTGCCGTGACGCAGCATGCAGCCACTTGGTCACAAGGTCAAACGGCTTTCGGTTCCTGCGTCAACGGGTTGAAGGCGATGGCGCGGCCCGCTAATCACGATATGGGGATTGCCAGCAACAGGCGCGTCACCCGCGCGCGTCGGGACAGGGACGACCGGATGCGGATACTCATCACCAATGACGACGGGATCAACGCGCCGGGCCTTCAGGTTCTGGCCGAAATCGCGGCCGAAATCGCGGGCCCGGACGGCGAGGTCTGGACCGTCGCGCCCGCGTTCGAACAATCCGGCGTCGGCCATTGCATCAGCTATTCCCATCCCACCATGATCGCCGAACTGGACCAGCGCCGCTATGCCGCCGAGGGCAGCCCGGCCGATTGCGTGCTGGCGGCGATCTCGGACGTGATGGCGGATGATCCGCCCGATCTGGTGCTGTCGGGCGTGAACCGGGGCAACAATTCGGGCGAGAACGTGATGTATTCCGGCACCGTCGGCGGCGCGATGGAGGCCGCGCTTCAGGGCCTGCCGGCGATCGCGCTGTCGCAATACATGGGTGCCGCCACCGCCGTTCTGAACGATCCGTTCGAGGCCGCGCGCCGTCATGGCCCGGCGCTGATCCGCCGGCTGCTGGACCATGGCGACTGGACCTCGGACCAGGATTTCCGGCTGTTCTACAACATCAATTTTCCGCCCTCCGGTGCCGAGGGGGTGCGCGGGACGCGGGTCGCCGCGCAGGGCCGCCGGCAGGGAACGCGCTTCGGTGTCGTGCCCTATACCGCGCCGAACGGGCGGCGCTTCATGTGGGTCGCGGGCGGGTCGCAGACGGCGCCTGCGGGCGCGGGCAGCGATGTGGACGCGAACATGCGGGGCTACGTCTCGGTCACGCCGATGCGCGCCGATCTGACCTGCCATGCCTCGCTGACGGGGCTTGCCGCCTCGCTGGACGAGGATCATGATGCGGAAAGTCCCGCCAGCCAGCCCGGAACCGCCTGACAATGCCCGCAGACGATCACCAGGACGACGACAGCCCGGCCGAGCGCAAGATGCGCTTTCTGTTCCAGTTGCGGTCGCGCGGCGTGACCGATCCGCGCGTGCTGGCGACGATGGAGCGGATCGACCGGGGTCTGTTCGTGCGCGGCCAGTTCGCCGACCGCGCCTATGAGGATACGCCGCTTCCCATCCCCTGCGGACAGACGATCAGCCAGCCCTCGGTCGTCGGCCTGATGACCCAGGCGCTGAATGTCGGCCCGCGCGATACGGTGCTGGAGATCGGCACCGGCTCGGGCTATCAGGCGGCAATCCTGTCGGGGCTTTGCCGGCGGGTCTATACCGTCGACCGCCACCGCCGTCTGGTGCAGGAGGCCGAGGCGATCTTCCGGGAACTGGATCTGTTCAACATCACCGCGCAGGTCAGCGACGGATCGCGGGGCCTGCCCGATCAGGCGCCCTTCGATCGCATCATCGTCACCGCCGCGTCCGAAGATCCGCCGGGGCCGCTGTTGGCACAATTGAAGATCGGCGGTATCATGGTGGTTCCGGTGGGGCAGTCCGATACGGTGCAGACGCTGATCCGGGTGACGCGGACCGAGACCGGTTTCGACTATGACGAATTGCGGCAGGTCAGGTTCGTTCCGCTGGTCGAGGGGTTGGGACAGACATGACCCCCGCGCGGCGGCAGAGGCAGACAGGCCAAGGATGACAGCATGAGCAGGACCTACAGGCTGATCGGGGGCGCCAGCGCGGCAGTTCTGTTGCTGGCATCCTGCGGGGCGAACGGATTCGACCCCGATCTGCGCCGGATGATGCCCGGCGCGCTGAGCACCGCCGAGGCGGCCGCGACCGCCGCCCCGCGGCCGCAGCCGGACAGTCGCGGGCTGATTTCCTTCCCCGATTATCAGATCGCCATCGCCAGCAGTGGCGACACGCCGGCCACGATCGCCGCGCGGCTGGGCCTGGGCGCCGACGAACTGGCCCGCTACAACGCCCTGCCGGTGAATGCCTCGCTGCAACAGGGCCAGACGCTGGTTCTGCCGCGCCGTGTCGCCGACGCAACCGGCGCGGCGGCGCCCGCGGCCCGCAGCGGCGGCGCGCCCCCGGCCGACGCCGCGTCCGACAGCCCGGCCTCGACCGCGTCTTCGGTCGGCGGCCAGCCCCGGCAGCATGTCGTCGCCGCGGGCGAAACCGCCTGGTCGATTTCGCGCAGATACGGGGTGTCGGTCCAGGATCTGGCCCGTTGGAACGGGTTGCCCTCCAACATGTCGGTGCGACTTGGCCAGCGGCTGATCGTGCCGATTCCGGGCCAGCGCGCGCCCGATCCGGCAGCGATCACCACCGCGCCGGGCAGCGGCAGCCCCACGCCGCGTCCGCCCTCGGCCGCGGATCCGCTGCCGCGCGAGGATACCGCCCCCGCCTCGAAACCCGCGCCGGCGCCGGACGGCCCCGATCTCGGGTCGACCCGGACCGCCGCCTCGGGTGGCGGCCGTTTCAGCATGCCCGTTCCGGGCGCAATCATCAGTGTCTATGAAAAGGGCAAGAACGAGGGGATCGACATCGCCGCCCCCGCCGGAACACCGATCAAGGCGGCTGGCGCCGGCGTCGTCGCCGCGATCACGCAGGACACATCCAGCACGCCGATCCTCGTGATCCGCCATGATGGCGGGCTGATGACGGTCTATACCGGCTTCGGATCGCTGGACGTGGCCAAGGGCGCCAGCGTCGGCAAGGGCCAGACGCTGGGCAAGGCGGGCAAGGGCGGCGTCGTCCATTTCGAGGTCCGCCGCGGCTTCGAAAGCGCCGATCCGGAAGATTATCTGGGCTGATCCTCCGCGGCTGCCCCAGCACCTGTGCCCCGAGGATGTCATCCACGCAGGCCTCGGTCCGTCATTCCGCCTGCGGCTCTGGAAATGGTGCCGGTTGCAGGAATCGAACCCGCGACCTTCTGATTACAAATCAGCTGCTCTACCTGCTGAGCTAAACCGGCCCATCGCCTGCGATACCGCGCGCGGCAGGCTTGCGCAAGCCAAGGTTGGCGCGCGCCAGCAGCGCCACCGCCAGAAGTCCGACCGCCATCACCAGCAGGGCGGCCGGCGCCGCGTTGCCGAGATCCTCGAGACTGGCCTTTTCGTGGGCGCGGGTGGCCAGCGTCTCGTAATTGAAGGGACGAAGCAGCAGGGTCGCAGGCAATTCCTTGCCGCTATCGACGAAGACCAGCAACAGGGCCGACCCGACCGAGCCCTTCATCAGCGGCAGGAACAGATCGCGCAAGACCCCACCCGCATCCCGGCCAAGCGACCGGGCGGCCATCGGCAGCGACGGCGGGACGCGGGTAAAGCCGCCGTCGATCGCGCCCTGGGCGATGGCGAAGAACCGCACCAGATAGGCCAGCACGATGGCCGCGCCGCTGCCGGTCAGGATCAGCCCGGGATCCGTCCCCGTCAGGGCCAGCCAGCCATCGGCCAGGCGGTGATCCAGCGCCGCCAGCGGGAACAGGATGCCGACGGCCAGCACCGCCCCCGGCGCCGCATAGCCGATGGTCGTCACCGGCATCAGCAGGCGCGGCAGCGCGCGGCCCGACAGGCGCACGCCATAGACCATGACCAGCGCCAGGAGGACGGTCAGGACCGAGGCCGTCGCGCCAAGGGTGATCGTGTGCCAGGCCGCCCTGGCCAGCCCCGGCGTGATCCAGCCCTGCGGATAGGCCAGCGCATAGTTCAGGATCACGCCGACCGGCAGGATGAAGCCGAGGGCAAAGGGGATGAAGCAGGCGATGCTGGCGCCGGCCGCCGCCGGTCCGCGCAGAGGCTGGCGCAGGATCGGTCGCGGCTGACGGGCGCTTGGACTATAGCGCGCATTGCGGCGGCCGAACCGTTCCCACAGGGCCAGGATCATCACCACCAGCAGGATCACGCAGGCAATCTGCGCCGCCCCGCCCGCGTTGCGACGTTCCAGCCAGGTCGTGAAGATGCCGGTATTCAGCGTCTGCACGCCGAAATAGCTGACCACACCATAATCCGCGACCGCCTCCATCATCGCGATGGCCGATCCGGCCACGATGGCGGGACGGGCCAGCGGCAAACCCACGCGACGGAACAGACCCCAGCCGCCGGTTCCAAGCGCGCGAGCGACCTCGTAGGCGCCGCCCGATTGCTCGTGCAGGGCTGCGCGGGTCAGCAGATAGACATAGGGAAAATTCGCCGCCGCCATGACCAGAATCGCAGCCTCCAGCGAGCGGACCTGCGGAAACCAGTAATCGCGAGCACTGGCCCAGCCGAACCAGCCGCGCAAGGCCATCTGGACGGGGCCGGAATAATCCAGAAAATCGGCCAGGGCATAGGCGCCGATATAGGCCGGCACGGCCAGGGGCAGCAGCAGGGCCCATTCCAGCAGACGGCGGCCGGGAAAGTCATAGAGACTGACCAGCCAGGCCGCGCCCGCCCCCATCGCGGCCGCCAGCATCCCCGTTCCGGCCGCCAGGATCGCGGTATTCATCAAATAGCGTGGCATCACGGTGGCCATCAGATGCGGCCAGATGTTCTCGGACGGGTTCAGCGCCAGCCAGATCACCGTGCCAACCGGAAGCAGGACCAGGGCCGCGATCAGGCCGGCCGCGACGGACCAGGCGCGGCCGCTGCCCTGACGCAGGCCGTGGTCGTGACGATGAGGATGCGATGCAATTTCAGGCGCGCTCATTCACCCTGCGTTAATCCAAAGGCGTTTGACTGTCCATCAATGGCAGCTACTCTTGCCACGCCAGAAAAGAACCGGACCGAAGAAAGAACGAGGCCGAGCGGATGGAGATGGTGTTTCACCTCGGGGTGCATTGCACCGACGGGGACCGGCTTCTGAAGACCCTGCTCAACAACCGCGAATGGCTGCTGGGCAAGGGAACCGAGATCGTCACCCCGCAACGCCATCGGGGCCTGTTCGAAGAGGCGCTGATGGCCCTGAACGGCGGCCGCGCCACGCCCGAGATGGAACAGATCATGCTGGACGCGATGCTGACCGCCGAGGCGCCGCGCCGCGTGGTCCTGTCCACGCCCACCTTCATGGGCGCGCCGGGCCGGGTCTGTGGCCGCAACGAGGGGCTGTATCCGCAAATGGGGTCGCGCGCGGCGGCGCTGGCCAGCCTGTTCCCGCAGGCACAAGCGGAATTTTTCCTGGCGATCCGCAATCCGGCGACGTTGCTGTCCGAAGTCCTGCCGATCTTCACCGGCGGCGGCTATGACAAGCTGCTTCAGGGCAACCGGCCGCAGGATCTGCGCTGGCGCGACGCGATCCGGCGGCTGGTCCGGTCGGTTCCCGGTCGCCGCATCGTGATCTGGTGTCACGAGGACGTGCCGCTGATCTGGCCCGAAATCGTGCGGCTGGCCGGAAAGATCCCGGCCGACGCGCCGCTGTCCGGCGCCCTGGTCTACATGCAGGAAATTCTCGGCGATTCGGGGCTTGCGATGCTTCAGGAGGCACTTGGCGGCCGCGACCAGCTGAGTGTGCAGCAACGGCGCGAAATATACGCCCGCATCCTTGCCGATCACGCCCCCCGGGACGCGATGGAACAAGAGGTCGCCCTGCCAGGCTGGACGCAGGACATGGTCGACGAGATCACCGATCTCTATCGCAGTGACGTGGCCGAGATCGCGGTCCTGCCGGGGGTCGAGTTCGTCCTGCCCTGAAAGGCGCGGGCGCAGGAAGGCTCAGGCCGGGATCGCGGCGCGGCAATCCGGCCGCGAACACCCCATCCTTCCGCGCGCCGCAACCGGCGCCCGTCAGCCCATGCCAAGGGCGGATTTGTACATCTCCAGGATGGCCTCTTCCTCGGCCACGTCGTCACGGTCGCGCTTGCGCAGGGCGACGATCTTCTTCATCACCTTGGTGTCATAGCCGCGGGCCTTGGCCTCGGCCATGACCTCTTTCTGGCGCTCGGCGATGTCCTTTTTTTCTGCCTCAAGCTGTTCGAACTGCTCGATGAACTGGCGCAGCTCGTCGGCGGCGACACCATAGGCCTGATCGTCCTGCATCTTTCGTCCCTATCTGTTGCCACGGGTCGGTCCCGCGACGTCATCATCTGGCGCGCAGGGTTAGTCGCTCTTGTTCCGGGGTGCAATCGCCGCTAGGCCACCGGCATGATATCGCGCCCATCGCGGAGACAGATCGCCATGACCATCTTCGACATTCTCGTCTGGCTTGGAGCCGCGCTGACGCTGGCCGGCGTGGCCTTGCTGATCGGTTGCATCGCGATCGTCGCGCGCGCGCGCAAGGCCGGGCTGGACGATGCCGCGCTGCGCGCGCGGATGCGGCGCGCGCTGGTGCTGAACATGGCGGCGCTGGCCCTGTCGGGCATCGGGCTGGTCCTGGTCATCGTGGGCATCTTCCTGGCCCCGTGACTTGACCCTTTCAGGGGCCCGGCCGCATCATGTCGGCAAACGGGCAGGAGCATGCGATGAATCCCGAACCGACCACCGGCCTGCGATGACGGGCGGTGCGGCAGCAATCGTGACGGCGATTTTCAGGCCGTGGAGGCGCCGCGCATGAGGGCGCTGGTCCAGCGCGTCACCGAGGCCTCGGTCGAGGTCGAGGGCCGGCCGATCGGCCGCATCGGACCGGGTCTGCTGGTGCTGGCCTGCGCCATGCGCGGCGATGACGAGGCGATGGCCGAGAAGCTGGCCGCGCGGGTGGCAAGGTTGCGCATCTTCGGGGACGAGGCGGGCAGGATGAACCGGTCGCTCATCGACATGGGGGGCGGCGCGCTGGTCGTCAGCCAGTTCACGCTGGCCGCCGATACCCGTTCGGGCAACCGCCCCGGCTTTTCCGCGGCGGCCGCGCCCCACGACGGGCGCAGGCTCCTTGATTGCTTCGTGGACGGCCTGCGCGGAGAGGGCGTTGCCGTCGAGACCGGCCAATTCGGCGCCGAGATGAAGCTGCGGCTTCTCAACGACGGACCGGTCACGATCTGGCTGGACAGCGCAGACCGCGCTTGACTTGTCGCGACGGTTCCCCCATCTGAGCCATGTCGCCGTCCGCTGCCGCGTGAGCAGCCGCGAGATTTCGCCCCAGGCCTGCGACGATAATCCAGTTTCCCATTCACGCGGGGAGGCTTGCGGGCTTCTCGTATTGCGCCCGCACCCCTGCTGATCGCCGCGCCGATGATGTGCGTGGCCACTGCTTTCGTGTCCGATACGGGGGATGCGAGGGCCTGAAAGTTTTTGATGGACCAGAAGAACAACAATCGCCGTCCTTTCCATGGCGGCAAGGGCAAGGGGCGTCCCGCCCCGCAACCCGCCGCGAATCAGGGCCGCCGTGCCATCTCGCGCGATCCGCTGCCCAGCGGCCCCTTTGCCGAAATGGGGATCGATCACCGCATCAATGCCAATATCGCCGCGATGGGGCTGGTCACGCCGACACCGATCCAGGAACGGGGCATTCCCTCGGTCGTGGCGGGGCGCGACGTGCTGGGGCTGGCCCAGACCGGCACCGGCAAGACGGCGGCCTTCGGGCTGCCCATGCTGACCCGGCTGATCAACTTCGGCAAGAAGCCCGATCCCAAGACCTGCCGCGCGCTGATTCTGGCGCCGACGCGCGAATTGGCAACGCAGATCGCCACCAATATCGACGCCTATGCCGAGGGCACCCCGATCCGCAGCTTCCGCGTCGTCGGCGGCGCCTCGATCAACGTCCAGATGGAACGGCTGTCGCGCGGCGTCGATGTGCTGATCGCCACGCCCGGCCGCCTGATCGACCTTATCGAGCGACGCGCGGTCGATCTGTCGCAGACCACCTATCTGGTTCTGGACGAGGCCGACCAGATGCTGGACATCGGCTTCATCCATGCGCTGCGCCTGATCGCCAGGATCCTGCCGAAGGAACGGCAGACGCTGCTTTTCTCGGCCACAATGCCGAAGCTGATGTCGGAACTGGCCGACACCTATCTGACCGATCCGGTCAGGGTCGCGGTAAACCCTCCGGGCCAGGCCGCCAAGCAGATCGAGCAAGGCGTGCATTTCGTCACGCAAGGCGACAAGGCGACGCTGCTGGCAGAATATCTGTCGAAACATCCCGGCGAATTGGCCATGGTCTTCGGTCGCACCAAGCATGGCAGCGAAAAACTGTCCAAGCTTCTGGACAAGTGGGGGTTCAAGGTCGCGGCGATTCACGGCAACAAGTCGCAGGGTCAGCGCGAACGCGCCCTGGCCGCGTTCCGCGCCGGCCAGACCCAGATTCTGGTGGCCACCGATGTGGCGGCGCGGGGTCTCGATATTCCCGAGGTCGCCCATGTCTATAATTACGATCTGCCGAACGTGCCCGAGAATTATGTCCACCGCATCGGTCGCACCGCCCGCGCCGGACGCGACGGCCGCGCCGTGGCCTTCTGCGCGCCGGCCGAAATCGGCGAATTGCGCGCCATCGAAAGGGCGATGAAATCCGCCATCCCGGTGATCGGCGGCGAGGTTCCGCCGCCCGCCGCGGCCTCGGCCGGTCGCGGGCCTCGCGGTCGCGGCAAGCCGATCGATGGCGGCGCGAACAAGCGTCCCGCCCGGCGTCCTTCACGGCAGCCCAGAAGCCGGCAGGCGAAGGCCTGAGCGTCGGCCTGCGGGATTTGGGTATTTGGGCAACGAAGAAGCCGCGGGATGTTGGTCCTGCGGCTTTTTCATGCCACCCGCAAACGCGGCCGGGGCAGCGACGCGGCCGCAGCGCACCATGCCAGCACCCCGCACAAGGCGATCGCGGGCACCATGGTGGCGGCGCTGTTATCCATGAACGGTCCGGTCACGGCGATCATCGCGCCTCCGGTCAGCATCTGGATCGTGCCCCCCAGCGAGGAGGCAAGGCCCGCGATGTCGGGATGGGGGTCCAGCGACATGACCATCGCCGTGGGGATGACCAGCCCGAGGAAGGCATTGGCGCAGAACAGCCCGGCCACCACCACCGGCAGCGCGTCAAGGCCGATCCAGACGAGCCCGGTCAACGCGACGCCCAGGACCGCGAAACCGGTGATGGCCAGCGCGATCACCCGCTCCATACCGAAACGGTCGGCCATGGGGCCGGCGAATTGCGAGGCGGTGAAGAAGCCCACGGCATTGATCGCGAAGGCCAGCGAAAAGCCGGTCGGCGACAGGCCGTACTGGCGCGTGTAGACGAAGCTGGCCGCGGACAGGAAGACGAAGAAACTGGCCAGCCCGAAACCGCCGATCATGGTCAGCCCCATGAAGCGGCGGTCCGACAGCAGCCGGCCGGCACCGCTCAGGATCGGGCGCAGCTGCACGGGGCGGCGATGTTCGACCGGCAGGGTCTCGGGCAGAACGAACAGGGTCAGGCACAGGCTGAAGGCGGCCGCGGCGGCAAGAACCGCGAAGATCTCGCGCCAGCCGCCCCAGGCCATGACCAGCGAACCGGTCAGCGGCGCCAGCATCGGCGATACCGAGATGACGATCATGATCGCGGCCATCATTCGGGCCGCCGCCGGCCCGGTCGCCAGATCGCGGATCACCGCCCGCGGCACCACCATCAGCGTGGCCGAGCCCAGCCCCTGCAGTGCCCGCGCCGCGATCAGCCAGCCGATCGAGGGGGCCAGAATCGCGGCAAGCGTGGCGGCCAGAAAGATCGCGGTGCCGATCACGATGGGCATTTTTCGGCCCAGGGCATCGGCCATCGGACCATAGACCATCTGGGCGATGCCGAAAGTGATGAAATAGGCTGTCAGCGTCATTGCCGCTGCGGTCTCGGACGTGTTCAGATCCCTGGCGACCTGCGGCAGCGCAGGCAGATACATGTCCACCGCGAAGGGGCCCACCGCGGCAAGAAGACCCAGCACAAGGGCCATGCGGAACAACGGATCGCGCATTGGAACAACCTGATCTGTGACTGCGAAAAGACAGGGCACCGCGCGACGGCGACGTTCGCCACGGCGACGCGGTTGTGCCAGAAAACGGACTTCCTGGCAATCTCCGCGGCTTGCCCGCGCACCGGCCCGGCGCTATCTGGCGCCATGGCAAAGCTGTATTTCCATTACTCGACCATGAACGCGGGCAAAAGTACACTGCTGCTGCAAGCCGCCCATAATTACCGCGAGCGCGGCATGGCGACGCTGCTGCTGACAGCGGCGCTGGACGGGCGCGAGGGACACGGCCGGATCGGCAGCCGCATCGGCATCGGCGCCGAGGCGCTGACCTTCGATGCCGCGACCGACATGGTCGGGCTGATCGAAAGCCGGGGTCGCGGTTGCGCCTGCATCTTCATCGACGAGGCACAGTTTCTGAGCCGCCATCAGGTCTGGCAACTGGCGCACGTGGCCGACGATCTGCGCATTCCGGTCATGTGCTATGGACTGCGGGTCGATTTCCGCGGCGAATTGTTTCCCGGCTCGGCCGCGCTGCTGGCTTTGGCCGACGATCTGCGCGAGGTCCGCACGATCTGCCATTGCGGGCGAAAGGCCACGATGGTGATCCGGCGCGGCGCAGACGGCGGCGCGCTGACCGAAGGCGCGCAGGTGCAGGTCGGCGGAAACGAGACCTACCTGTCCTTGTGCCGCCGTCATTGGCGCGAGGCGACGGCGCGACAGCGCCCCGCCTAGCCGGCGGGATTGGCCGGCGCGTCCTGCCGCAGCACGCTGAACGAACAATCGTTCAGGAAAGACAGAAAATCCTCGGGCCGCATCGCGCGCATCGATACGTCGTGCTGCGTCGCCCAATCGAAAAGCAGCGTGCAATCGCGATCGGTGCGTCCCATCGACCAGCCATCGAACTGCCGCTGCGCGATGGGCGAGCGCAGCAGCAGCTCGACATCGCGATGTCGGGGATCGGCAAGGATGTCTTCGTAGAGCGAATCAAGATTGTCTGCCGGGCCTTCGATCCACTGGTAATAGACATCGGCTTCGCGATGCAGCAACCCGGTGATGCCCAATCGTGCGTTGCGCAACGCCGCCTTGACCAGCATATCCCGTTCCTCGGCGCCGTTCGGCGGCACCAGAGATTCGCTGCGATAGAGGATTGCCGACAATGTACGGGGCACGAAGACCTCCTCATTCTCGTGGCACTTGACGCTTCTTAACCTGAAACGACCGGCACCATCCATATAAGTTTTGTTAAGTTTCAGCCCGTTGCCTTTGGCTGAGATGGACAAGCACGATCAGCGCCCCTGTGCGCAACCGGCTTGCCGGATTCCCGTCGGCCTGCCAAGCTGGTCGCGGGGAGAGAATGACCATGGATGGCGAACAACATTGTCGCAAGAAGCTGGATGCCGCCGAAATGGGCGTGATCGCGCATCTCTATCGCGGCGAGGTCTATCGCTCGACCATCTGGCGCACGCGGCTGGACACGACGACGAACTGGTCGGTGGTGACGCTGGGCGTCGCCCTGTCGATCACCTATTCATCGCCCCAGGCGTCGCCGCTGCCGCTGGTTCTGGTCGGCATCCTGATCATCTTCTTCCTGATGCTGGAAGCGCGGCGATATCGCTATTTCAACGTCTGGCGCGCCCGCTGCCGGTGGATGGAACTGCATTTCATGGCGCCGATCCTGAAGGAAGGCGATCTGCATCTGGAGGAACACTGGCAGGACCGGCTGGCCGAGGATTATCTGCATCCGGCCTATCACGTCAGCATGTGGACCGCGATCGGTCGGCGGATCCGGCGCAATTATGTCTGGATCCTGCTGATCCAGGCCGTGGCTTATCTGGGCAAGCTGATCGTGCATCCCGACCCGCTGGTCTCGGCCGGCCAGTTGCTGGAACGCGCCGCCATCGGACCGTTTCCGGGCTGGCTGGTCCTGGGGGTCGGGGCGTTCTACTGCATAAGCTGGTCGATCATCGCCATCCTCAGCGGCAAGCAGGACGCGGAACGCGCGCGAATGCGGCGCGACGCCCTGGGCATGGGCTGAGATCCGGCCGACCGCGCCTCAGCCCTGGGGCGTCATCGCCTTGCGTTGACGATTGCGCTCCAGCCCCAGCCTGCGCTCGCGCCAGATGATCAGGATCCCGGCCAGAATGACCACCGCCGCGCCGGTCAGCACGACGGCCGTCGGCGCCTCGGCAAAGAAGAACCAGCCGATGGCGATGGCCAGGATCATCGAGACATATTCGAAGGGCGCGATCAGCGAGGCATCGGCAAAGCGATAGGCCGAGGTCAGAAAGATTTGCCCGAACCCGCCCAGAATGCCGGTCGTGATCAGCAGCGCCAGCGTCCGGGCATCCGGCGCCACCCAGCCGAAGGGCAGCGTGGACAATCCCAGCACCGCCGAGGTGACCGAGAACCAGAAGACGATGGCCGAGGTGCGTTCTTCCTGCACCAGCCGGCGCACGAAGATCTGCGCCAGCGCGGCACAGAAGGCGCCGCCAAGCGCCACGACGGCGCCCAACTGGTTTCGGTAATCGCCCGCCCCGGACATGTTGAGTTGCGGCGACAGCACGATCAGCACGCCGGCAAGTCCCATCCCGACCATGCCCAGGCGGAACAGGCGCACGTCCTCGCCCAGAAACATCGCGGCGAAGACGACGACCAGCAGCGGCGCGGCATAGCCGATGGCGGTCGCCTCGGGAAAGGACAACAGCGACAGCGCCCAGAAATTCAGCCCCATGGCGGCGGTGCCGATGATGCCGCGATAGACATGGCCCAAGGGCCGAAAGGTGCGCAGGCCCACGCCGATCTCCTGGCGCAAGGCCAGCCAGGCCAGAATCACCGGAATGGCAAAAAACGACCGGAAGAAGACCTGCTGGCCGGGCGGCACGCCGAGGCTCTTGTCCGCGGTTGCCTTGACCAGCGCCGCCATCACCGTGAAAACCGCGACGCTGGCGCATTTCAGGACGATCCCTGCCAGCGGACGCTGGGTCGTCAGGCGTGACGAGGGCTGACGATCGGAAGGCTGGCGCATGATCGCATATCCGTGACGGGGGCCTTGTGTCGCTAGGACGCGCGGCGGTCAAGGTCAAGCGGCGGCGACGCGGGCCGCGGGCGGCGGCGGCGCGACTGCCGTTCCTCGCGGCGCCGCGTTCACTTTATCCGTCCCGCGCCATTCAGCCGCGTTGCGGCATGGCGAGGCATGATGTAACCATCTTGCGCAAACAGGCAAAGGAATCCTTATGCGTGCATTTCTGCTGCGGTTGGTCGCCCTGCTGTCTCTTTCGGCGCCGGTGCAGGCGTTCGAGACGAATGCGCAGACGGCATGGGTCTATGACGTCGCCACGGGCACCGTGCTGATGGAAAAGAATGCCGACCAGCAGATCCCGCCGGCATCGATGTCGAAGCTGATGACCATCTACATGCTGTTCGAAGCCCTGCGCGAAGGCCGGGTGCAGATGGATACGCGGCTGCCGGTCTCGACCAAGGCGCGGCAGATGCAGGGCTCGACCATGTTCCTCAATGAACAGGATCGCCCGACGGTGGACGAACTGATCAAGGGCATCATCGTGCTGTCGGGCAACGACGCTTGCGTCGTGGTGGCCGAGGGACTTTCCGGAACCGAAGCGGCCTTTGCCCGTCAGATGACCCAGAAGGGCAAGGAGATCGGATTGACCAATTCGGTCTTCACCAATTCCTCGGGCTGGCCGGACCCGGATCACCTGATGACGGCGCGCGATCTTGGCACGCTCGCGGTTCGGCTGATCCGCGATTTTCCCGAGCTCTACAAGAATTTCGCGATCAGGGAATTCGGCTTTGACGGCCGTGCGCCGGCCAACCGCTTCAACCGCAACCCGCTGCTGAGCCTTGGCATCGGTGCCGACGGGCTGAAGACCGGCCACACGCAAGAGGCCGGATACGGCCTTGTCGGTTCGGCCGTGCAGAACGGGCGCCGGGTGGTGTTCGTGATCACCGGCCTGTCCGGCGAGACCGCCCGCGCCGAAGAGGCCGAGCGGATCGTGAACTGGTCCTTCCGCCAGTTCACGATGAAGAAGCTTGTTCCCGCAGGCGAGACGGTGGTCGAGGCCCCCGTCTGGCTCGGAACCCAGGACCGGCTGGGTCTGACCACCAATGAGGGCGTGAATGTGCTGATCCCTGCGGGTGCGCAGGACAGCGTCAAGGTCGAGGCGGTCTATGATTCGCCCATTCCGGCGCCCATCGCCAAGGGCGACGAAGTGGGCCGGCTGGTCGTCACCGTGCCCGGCGCAAAGGATGCCGTGACACCGCTGATCGCCGCGCAGGACGTGCCCGCCGCCGGGTTCATGGGCCGGATGAAGGGCGCCGTGACCCGGCTGGGCAACAAGGCGGTCCAGGCCGCCGGCCTCTGAGCCATGTTCATCAGCTTCGAGGGGATCGACGGCTGCGGCAAGTCAACGCAGGCCCGGCTGCTGGCCGATGCGCTGCGCGCCGAAGGCCGCCACGTCGTGCTGACCCGCGAGCCCGGCGGCAGCCCCGGCGCCGAAGAGATCCGGCGCCTGCTGGTCGAGGGCACGGGCGAACGCTGGTCGCCCGAAACCGAATGTCTGCTGTTCACCGCCGCCCGGCGCGACCATCTGGAACGGACCATCCGCCCGGCCCTGGCCGCGGGCCGGACCGTCGTCTCGGACCGCTTCGCCGATTCCACGCGCGTCTATCAGGGCGCGGCGCGGGGCGATCTGCGTGGCATCGTGGACCGGCTGCACGCGCTGATGATCGGGACCGAGCCCGACCGGACCTTTGTCATCGATATCGACCCGCCCACCGCCGTGGCGCGGGGCCATGCGCGCGGCGGGATCGAGAACCGCTATGAAAGCCTGGGCCTTGGCTTCCAGCAGGCGCTGGCCGGGGGATTTCGGGCCTTGGCCCGCGAATATCCGGCCCGCGTCCGGATGATCGACGGCAGCGGCGCGCCCGAGGACGTGGCCGCGCGGGTCCGGGCGGCGTTGTGAAGACCGACCCCGCGGATATCCCCGAACCCGACCGCGTGCCCGGCGCGCCCCATCCGCGGATGACGGCGCGCGTGATCGGTCAGGACGAGGCCGTTCGCGATTTTGTCGAGGCATCGCGCGGCGGGCGTCTGCATCATGCCTGGCTGCTCACCGGGCCGCGCGGCATCGGCAAGGCAACGCTGGCCTGGTCCATCGCGCGCTGGCTTTTGGCGGGCACGGACAGCGACGATCTGTCCGTGCCAGGCAACGCGCCCGCCGCCCGCCGCCTTGCCGCCCTGTCCGAACCGAATCTGCAACTGGTCCGCCGCCCCTGGGACGACAAGGCCAACAGGCTGCGGGCCGAAATCACCGTCGAAGAGATCCGCAGGCTGCTGTCGTTCTTTCACCTCTCGGCGGCCGAAGGCGGGCGGCGCATCGCCATCATCGACACCGCGGACGACATGAACACCGCCGCCGCGAATGCGCTGCTGAAGGTGCTGGAGGAACCGCCCAGGGACGGGCTGATCCTGATGATCGCGCACCAGCCCGCGCGGCTTCTGCCGACGATCCGCTCACGCTGCCGAACGCTGCGCCTGAACCCGCTGAAACCTGACCTGATGACCGAGGTGCTGTCGGATCTGGGCGTCGATCAGGATGCCGTCGCGCTGGCGGCATTGTCGGGCGGTTCGGTCGGCGAGGCGTTGCGGCTGGCCGGACAGGACGGGCTGAAACGCTATCAGCAGATCGTCGACCTGTTCGCCACCCTGCCCCGGATGGACCGGATTGCGGCGGCCCAGCTGGCCGAGACAGCGGCGGGTCGGGCCAATGCCGACGGCGATCCCTTCGACCTGACGATCACGCTGCTGGACCGGTTCCTGACCCGAACCGCGCGCGCCGGGCTGATGGGCGCGCCCCTGCCGCAAGCCGCGACCGGCGAAGGCGCGCTGCTGGCGCGGCTGTCACCCGATGACCGCGCCGCCCGCGACTGGGCTGGCGCGCAGGCGCGGCTGTCGGCGCGTGCGCGCGCCGGTCGGGCGGTCAACCTTGACCCTGCCGCGCTGGTGATGGATATGCTGACGGAACTGGCGCATCTGCCGCCGGCACAATCCGCCCTGCCAGCCACAGGTTGACCATGAACCAAGCGGCCCCACCGCCGATTGTCGACAGCCATTGCCATCTGGATTTTCCCGATTTCGACGGCGAACATGACGCGCTGATCTCCCGCGCCCGGGCGGCCGGGGTGACGCGCATGGTGACAATCTGCACAAGATTGCGCCTCGAGCCTCAGGTCCGCGCGCTGGCCGAGGCGCATGATGGAGTCTTCTACGCGGCCGGCACCCACCCGATGAGCGTCGCGGACGAGCCGATGGCCACCCTCACGGATCTGCTGCGTCTGGCCGATCATCCGAAATTCGTCGGCATCGGCGAGACCGGGCTGGATTACCATTATACCGCCGAAAGCGCCGCGGCCCAGGCCGAAAGCCTGCGTGTCCATATCGAGGCCGCGCGCCGCACCGGTCTGCCACTGATCATCCATGCCCGCGACGCAGATGCAGACATGGCCCGCATCCTGACCGAGGAACATCGCGCCGGCCCCTATTCCTGCGTGATGCATTGCTTCAGCAGCGGTCCGGACCTTGCGCAGGCGGCGCTGGATCTGGGCTTTTACCTGTCCATGTCGGGCATCGCAGCCTTTCCGCGATCCTCGGATCTGCGCAAGATCTTCGCTGCCGCCCCGGTGGACCGTATCCTGGTCGAAACCGACAGCCCCTATCTGGCCCCCCCGCCCCATCGCGGACGGCGCAACGAACCCGCCTATGTCGCCAGCACCGCCGCCGTGGGGGCCGAGGTCTTCGGCATGGGCTACGCCGATTTCGCCAAGCAGACCTGCGAGAATTTCGACCGGCTGTTCCCGAAGGCGGCGGGACAGCGGGTCGGGGGCCAGCCGTGATTCGCGCCACGATCCTTGGTTGCGGCTCGTCGGGGGGCGTGCCGCGGCTGGGCGGCCGCTGGGGGGCCTGCGATCCGACGAACCCGAAGAACCGCCGCCGCCGCTGTTCGCTGCTGGTGGAAAGGAACGGGCCCCAGGGCACGACACGCGTGCTGATCGACACCGGCCCGGACATGGTGCCGCAACTGCTGGATGCCGATGTGGGCACACTGGAAGCGGTGATCTATACCCATGCCCATGCCGATCATGTCCATGGTATCGATGATATCCGTCAGCTGGTCCACAATTCCCGCCGCCGGATGCCTGTCTGGGCCGCTCAGCCGACCGCGCAGGCATTGCTCGATCGCTTTTCCTATGTCTTTCTGACGCCCGAAGGCAGCAATTATCCCCCGATCTGCGAACTGAACCGGATCGAGGGGCCGGTCACGATCGACGGCGCCGGCGGCGCCATCGTCTTCCATCCCTTCCGCGTCACCCATGGCGAGATCGACGCGCTTGGCTTTCGCATCGGTGGCCTGGTCTATCTGCCCGACGTTTCGGACATCCCCGACGCGGCCTGGCCCCTGATCGAGGGCGCCCAGATCTTTGTCTGCGATGCCCTGCGGCTGGATCCCCATCCCAGCCACGCGCATCTGGCGCGCACGCTGGAATGGCTGGCGCGCTCGGGCGTGCCGCGGGGGATCGTGACAAACATGCATATCGACCTGGATCACGACGCGGTCATGGCGATGACGCCCGATCACGTCATCCCGGCCCATGACGGCATGGTGCTTGACGTTCAAGACGAGGCCCCCGCGATCGCGGCCGCGCTGTGAGCGCGCTGTTCACCATCGTCCTGCCGGTCTTTCTGGTCATCGGCTTCGGCTATCTGGTGACATGGCGCGGCTGGTTTTCCGAAGGCGCCGTGGACGGGCTGATGCGCTTTGCCCAGAATTTCGCGGTGCCGACGCTGCTTTTCGCGTCCATGGCGCGGCTGGATATCGGCAGCAACTTCCAGCCGGTGCTGCTGCTGTCCTTCTATCTCGGCGCGTTCGCCAGCTTTCTGGCGGGGTGGGCGGGCGCGAAATATCTGTTTCGCCGCAGCCCCGCCGATTGCGTCGCGATCGGTTTTGTCTGCCTGTTCTCGAACAGTCTGCTGATGGGCGTCCCGATCACCGAGCGCGCCTTTGGCGCGGCAGCGCTGGCCGGCAATTGGGCGATCATCGCGATCCATTCGCCGCTGCTCTACACGTTCGGGATCACGGTGATGGAGTTCACGCGCGCCAGGGGAACCGGCCTTTCGGTCGGCCGTGTCGCCCTGCGTGCTCTGACCGGCGTGCTGCACACGCCGCTGGTCATTGGCATCCTGTCGGGACTGGCGATGAACGCGCTGATGCAGGCCGGGATGACGATGCCGGAGGGCTTCTGGGCGGCGGTGGACATGATTTCGCGCGCGGCCCTGCCTGCCGCCCTGTTCGGGCTGGGCGGCATCCTCTACCGATACCGGCCGGAAGGCGATATGGCCGCGATCGCCATGTGCTGCGCCTGTTCGCTTCTGCTGCATCCGGCGATCACCTACGGCTTGGGCCGGGCCGGCGGGCTGGATACGGCAGGTCTGCGTTCGGCGGTGATGACGGCGTCGATGGCACCGGGCATCAACGCCTATCTCTTCGCCAACATCTATGCCTCGGCCCGCCGCGTCGCCGCCTCGACCGTGCTGATCGGCACCGCGGCTTCGGTCCTGACGATCTGGATGTGGCTGGCGATCCTGCCCTAGGCAGCCCGCCGGGAATCAGTGCGGGGTGATGCCCCGAATTCGTTCGGACCGGCGTCGCAACAATTCGACGCTGGCCAGCAGCGCGATCGAAAACAGCACCAGGATGGTGGCCACGGCCAGGATCGCCGGGCTGATCTGTTCGCGGATTCCGTTCCACATCTGGCGCGGAATGGTCTGCTGGTCGGGACCGGCGATGAACAGCACCGCCACCACCTCGTCGAAGGAGGTGACAAAGGCAAACAGCGCCCCCGAGATGACGCCCGGCAGGATCAGCGGCATCGTCACCCGGAAGAAGGTCGTTCGGGGATTGGCGCCAAGGCTTGCCGCAGCCCGGTTCAGCGACTGATCAAAGCCCACCAGCGTCGCGGTGACGGTGATGATGACAAAGGGAATGCCCAGCGTCGCATGGGCCAGGATGACCCCCAGATAGGTGCCGGCCAGCCGCCCGCAATTGGTCGGTAACCCGATCATCCCCAGCAATTCGCAGGGGTTGGAGTAGAAGAAGAACATCCCCGTCGCGGTGATGATCAGCGGCACGATCATCGGCGAGATCAGCGTCGCCATGATCGCCCGGCGCAGCGGCATTTCGGGCCGCGACAGGCCAAGCGCGGCCAGCGTGCCCAGGCCGGTGGCGATGAGGGTGGCGAAAAAGCCGATGATGATCGAGTTCTTGGCCGCCTGCACCCATTTCGCATTGGCCCATGCGTCGGACCAGAAGGCGCTGCCGGTCGCATCGGGGTTCTGCATCCCGAAGGTCAGCAGGCTGCGATACCAGCGCAGGCTGTAGCCCTCGGGATCGAAGCTGCGCATCTTGTCGGTAAAGGTGAAATAGGGTTCGGCGTTGAAGGATAGCGGAATGATCACCACGATGGGCGCGATCAGGAAGAACAGGATCAGCCCGCACATGACCAGATAGGTATAGTGCCAGATCCGCTCCAGCGGGGTTGCATAGGTCGGGACAGCCATCGTTCACCCCAGCTTCAGATTGTCGATGCCCACCAGCCGGTCGTAAAGCCAGTAGAGAACCAGAACCGAGGCCAGAAGCAGCGCGGCAAGGGCTGCGGCCATGGACCAGTTCAGCGTATCGGTCATATGCGTCGCGATCATGTTCGAGATCAGCTGACCCGACGAGCCGCCGACCAGCGCCGGCGTGATGTAATAGCCGACCGCGAGGATGAAGACCAGCAGCGCGCCCGCCCCCAGCCCCGGCAGCGTCTGCGGAAAATAGATCCGGCGGAAGGCGGTCCAGCTTGTCGCGCCCAGGCTGCGCGCGGCCCGGACATAGGAGGGATTGATCGTTCGCATCACCGAATACAGCGGCAGAATCATGAAGGGCAGCAGGATATGCGTCATCGCGATGATCGTGCCCGTGCGGTTATAGATCATCTGCAGGCGCTGGCCGTTGTCGATCACGCCCACCCAGACCAGCAGGTCGTTGATCACGCCCTGCTGTTGCAGCAGCACCATCCACGACGTCGTGCGCACCAGCAGCGAGGTCCAGAAGGGCAGCAGGACCAGGATCATCAGCAGGTTCGATTTCCGCATCGGCAAGGTCGCCAGCAGATGCGCGACGGGAAAGCCCAGAACAAAGGTCAGGCCGGTAATCAGCAGCGACAGCCAGAAGGTGCGCATGAACAGCATGACATAGACCTGCTGGCGCTCGGGCACCTGCTCGATACTGCCGTCATCGGCCCGCGTCCGGTCCAGCGCCGCAAGATAGAAATTTCCGGTATAGGGGGTCGCGGCGTTGCGCATCGCGCTCCACAATTGCGGCGACTGCCATTGCTCGTCGATGGCCAGCAGCGTCTCCTTGTAGGGCGGCTCCAACCCGCGGCGGACCTTGCGGCCGGTCGAGGTGAACAGAGACCGGGTGCCGGGCACGTCATAATTGATCCGGGTGCCGACGACGCCGATGCTGCGCTCTTCGGCCGAGGCTTGCAGATCCGTGGCCAGTGCCGTCCAGGCGGCATCGTCGGGCGGCGTCCCGCGGGGATTGTTCGCGAACCAGGCCGAAATCTGCGGCATGTTCGCCGAAAAGCCGTCATTGTAGAACGAGCGCTGCAGCATCTGCCCGATCGGCACCACGAAGGTGATCAGGATGAAGGCCAACAGCGGCAGTACCAGCAGAAAGGCGCGGCGCTTGGCCCGGCGCTGGCTGCGTGCCAGCGCGCGCGCCAGAGGGCGGCCGTCGGCGGTGGTCAGCGTCCCGTCGGTTTCGCCCGCGGCGGTGGTGACGATGGCGGCATGTGGATCAAGAGCGTTCGCCATGAATTCCCCGAAAAATCAGGTATCGCCCCCGCCCATGCGGGCGGAGGCGGCGGGTGCGGATCAGGAGCCGGCCAGCCAGGCGTTGAACCGCTCGGTCAACTCGGCATCGTGATCGGCCCAGAATTCCGGGTCGTCCATGACCGCGGTCTTCAGGTGATCGGGATTGGTGGGCATGTGCGGCGCCATCTCGGTCTTGCCGTCCTGATACATGCCGACCAGCGCGGCCGAGGATTGCCGCGCCGGGCCATAGGCGATGTATTTCGCCTGATCGGCCAGCCGCTGGGTGTCGGTGGCGAATTTCAGATATTCCATCGCCGCCTCGGGATGGGGCGCCTCTTTCGGGATGACGAACATGTCCATGTCCATGTACTGGCCGTCCCAGATGATCTCGAAGGGCTTGCCCTCGCCGACCATCGCGTCGAAGAAGCGGCCGTTATAGCCGGTGGTCATGGATACTTCGCCATCGGCCAGCAGTTGCACCGGCTGGGCGCCGGCTTCCCACCAGACGACATCATTCTTGATCGTGTCGAGCTTGGCAAAGGCCTGGTCGACGCCTTCCTGCGTGCCCAGCTTGTCATAGACCTGATCCGGCGCCACGCCATCGGCGATCAGCGCCAGATACAGCGTACGCTTGGGATTCTTGGGCAGACCGCGCTTGCCGGGAAACTTCTCGGTGTCGAAGAAATCGGCGGCCGTCTTGGGCGCGTCGCCTTGGTACTTGGTCTTGTCAAAGGCGATGACGGTGCCCCAGAAGATGTTGGCGACGGCGCAATCCTGCAAGGCACCGTCGATGAAATCCTGGGATGCCGGGGTGCCATCGGGCGCGGCGGGCAGGTTGGCCGGGTCGATTTCCACCAGCGCGCCCTCGTCGCACAGGCGGATCGCGTCAGAAACCTCGATATCGAAGACATCGCCGGTGACGTTGTTGGCCTCGACCTGGGCCTTCAGCGGCGTGGCGGGGTTGTCGGCGGCGATCATGTTGACCTTGATGCCGGTCTTTTCGTTGAACGGCTTGTTATAGGCCTCAACCTGCGACATCTCGTAGGCGCCGCCCCAGGACACCACGTTGACCTCGCCCTCGTCCGCAAGGGCCGCATGGCCCAGACCGACCATTGCTGTGGTCAGGATCAGAACTTTCTTCATCTTGCACTCCCTGTCGTGAACTTCCGGCATTTCCAAGCCGTTGTCGTTCAATCTTCAAGTCTTGCGCAAACGCCGGGACCATCCCGGCGCCCGCGCCCGAGACGGCCTAGCCGGCAAGCCAGCTGTTGAACCGTTCGTTCAGTTCCGCGTCATGATCGACCCAGAAATCCAGGTCCGAACCAAGCGCGTCGGTCATGTTCGCCTCGGTCGTCGGAAGATTGGGACCCATCGGTTGATCGGTCCCCTCAATATTTCCGACCAGCGCGGCGGCCGATTTGCGCGGCGGACCATAGCTGATGAATTCCGCTGCCCGCGCCTGCGGTTCAGGCGAGGTCGAGAAGGTGATGAATTTCATCGCCTCGTCCTTGTTGGGCGCGCCTTTCGGCATCACCCAGCCCTCCATTTCATAGATCTGGCCGTCCCAGATGATCCTGAACGGCTTGCCCTCGCCCTGCGCGGCGTTGAAGATGCGGCCGTTGAAGGCATAGGCCATCGTCACCTCGCCATCGGCCAGCAGTTGCGGCGGCTGGGCGCCGGCCTCCCACCAGATGACATCGGACTTGATCTCTGCCAGCTTGGCGAAAGCCTGATCGACCCCCTCTTGCGTGGACAGGACATCATAGACCTGATCGGCCGGGACGCCATCGGCCATCAGCGCCAGTTCCAGATTGAACTTGGCACCCTTGCGCATGGCGCGCTTGCCGGGAAATTTTTCCAGATCGAAGAAATCGGCCGGGCTGGCGGGCTTGGCGTCCGGGAACTTGGACTCGTCATAGGCCAACACCATCGAATAGACATCGGTCGCCACGAAGCAATCGGTGATCGCGCCGTCGATGAAATCCTCTTCGGCGGGGGTGCCGTCGGGCGCGGGCGCCAGCATCGAGGGGTCGATGATTTCCAGAAGTCCCTCGTCGCACAGGCGCACGGCATCGGCATATTCGACCGAGGCCACGTCGGTCGTCACATTGCCCGCATCAACCATCGCCTTGATCGGCGTGGCCGGATTGTCGGTATCGGACATCCGCACCTTGATGCCGGTCTTTTCCTCGAACGGCTGGACATAGGCCTGAAGATGGCTGTTACCATAGGCGCCGCCCCAGGACAGCAGGTTCACGTCGGCAAGGGCGGGTCCGGTCACAAGCGCGATGGCGGTGGTCAGGGCCAGAGTCGTCTTCATCGAAATCTCCGCTATTGGTCAGGAAGGACGCGGCACTTCGGCCGCCGGTCTTGGCCCGCAGGGGCCGAGTCGTCATGCCGGATCATACCGGGTCCAGCGCCCGGGCATCCTGGGGATGCCAGCCGATACGAATCTTCTGTCCCGGCTGCAGCCGGGTCTGCCCGGCCGTGTTGCGGAACTTCATCACGAAATTATCGCTGTCGGCCACCCGCAACCGCGTCCGCAGGATGTCGCCCATATAGATCACCTCGGCCACGTCGGCCTCGACGGTATGCGCGCCCTCGGGCATCAACTCGGATTTGAACTCGACCCGTTCGGGCCGGATCGAGACGGTGGTCCGCTGGCCCGATTCGCGGATATTGACGGCGGTCGCGTCGATCAGGTCGCCGCTGTCCAGCCGAACCAGCGCCTTGTCGCCATCCAGTTTTTCGATCGTGCCGGGCAAGGCATTGTTTTCGCCGATGAAGCCGGCGACAAAGCTGTTCTCGGGCCGTTCGTACAATTCGCTGGGTGTGGCAAGTTGCTGGATACGGCCGTCGTTGAAGACCGCGATCCGGTCCGACATGGTCAGCGCCTCGCCCTGATCATGGGTGACGTAGACGACGGTGATTCCAAGTTCTTCATGCAGGTGCTTGATCTCGAACTGCATGTGTTCGCGCAATTGCTTGTCGAGAGCGCCCAGCGGTTCGTCCATCAGGACCAGTTCCGGGTCGAAGACCAGCGCACGGGCCAGCGCGATCCGCTGCTGCTGCCCGCCCGAAAGCTGCGCCGGGCGGCGATTGGCAAAGGACCCCATCTGCACCATGTCCAGCGCGCGCCTGATGCGCGTGTCGCGTTCGGCCTTGTCCATGCCGCGCACTTCCAGCGGGAAGGAAAGGTTCTCGCCGACCGTCATGTGCGGGAACAGCGCATAGTTCTGAAACACCATGCCGATGCCGCGCTTGTGCGGCGGCACCTGGTTGATCGGGCGGCCCGCCAGCCGGATTTCGCCATGGGTCGCGGTTTCGAATCCGGCCAGCATCATCAGACAGGTGGTCTTGCCCGATCCCGACGGACCCAGCATGGTCAGAAACTCGCCCCGGCCGATCGAGAGATTGAGGTCTTTGACGACAAGCGTTTGCCCGTCATAACTTTTCTGCACGTGTTCGAAAGCGACGAATGCGTCGCCCGCACGATTGTCCAGCAATGGGCGCTCTCCCTGCGTTATCTTGTTCGTTCAGCGCGAGACCGAGGTTAAGCGTTGCCGCGCGGCGCTGGCAACACCAATTCCGACATTTCGGATGTCGCGGACGGCACCGCCGAAAATGCCCATGGATCATTCGCCTTGATCGCCGCGCCCTCCTGCCCGAAGCGCCGTGATCGGCGACAGCCAGGCAAGCAACAGGATCAGGATTGCGAATGTCGCATAGATGGATCCCTGGAAGATCCAACTGTCCTGGGGGACCGGGATCACGTTCGCAAGATTTCCCGGGCGAAACAGAAGAAGCAGGCCGACAAACAGCAGCGGCGTGGTCACGAGCGGAACGAGGCCAAGCGCCAGCGTGACATCGTAGGAATGCAACCCTCCGAAGGCCAGGACGCAGATGATCGTCAGCGCCAGCAGATTGTCGCTGTTGCGGAAGAAGAACAGAACGCTCGCCGCGACGAGCAACAGCGCGCCGATCTGGGGTTTCAGCATGGTAAGGACCAGTCCGACGGTAAACAGGACGCCGCCATTGCGCCTTCCGGCGACGATCAGCGCGATGCCGTCAGGATCAGAACGCCGCAAGCAGCCTGACTTTCCGGGTCTCGCCCTGTTCAATCAGGAACCAAATCGACAAAAGCTACCTCGACAACCCATTTACCAATACGCACTGGGCGAAAAATCCTGCCAAGCTTTCCAAGCGATCGAACAGCGCGGCGTGATCGCAAAGAGCGGGCAAAGTCATTTTCCAGGGAGGCAATCGCCTCGGTCCAGGTCGATAGCGTGACATGGCCATGAAACGCAAGAAGGCGATGAAAAATTCTTTAGCAATTTCAATTGGAAGACGGAAACGCCATTCAAGCTCAACCAGATCGAGAGCCCGGAACAGGGATCGAGGATCGGCACGGAATGGCTGGAAAGCCTGCCTTGGTGCGGTCGAGAAGACTCGAACTTCCACTCCGGTTAAGGAACAGCGACCTCAACGCTGCGCGTCTACCAATTCCGCCACGACCGCATCCGGGCAGTGCCGCGCGTCATAGCGAAGGCCGGCGCGATTGAAAAGGGGGATTCGACTGTGGGTTCGGACGGTCCGGTCATGCATCGGCTCGGCCCGCGACGCGCCGTGCCGGCCATCCGCCGGCCCCGTCATCTCGCCTCTTGACCTTGCCGCCGCCGCGCATCAGATCGCCGCCTATGGTTGAATGGATCATCAGCGACGGTCTGACCGGCTATGACCCGGCGGTCGCGTTCATGGAGGCGCGCGTCGCCGACATCGGCACGGGCCGGGCGGATGAACTGATCTGGCTGGTCGAGCATCCGCCGCTTTATACCGCCGGAACCAGCGCGAAGAGCGCCGATCTGATCGAGGCCCGTTTTCCGGTCCACCCCTCGGGGCGCGGAGGCCAATATACCTATCACGGGCCGGGCCAGCGCGTCGTCTATGTCATGCTGGATCTGAATCGCCGCGACCGCGACATCCGCCGCTTCGTGGCCGGACTGGAGGCTTGGGTCATCGCCGCGCTGGACCGGTTCGGCGTCCGGGGCGAGGTTCGCGAAGGCCGTGTCGGCGTCTGGGTCACGCGCCCCGAAAAGCCGCCCCTGCCTGATGGCAGCCCGCGCGAGGACAAGATCGCGGCCATCGGCGTCAAGCTGCGTCGATGGGTCAGCTTTCACGGCATATCGATCAATGTCGAACCGGACCTGCGGCACTATGACGGCATCGTGCCCTGCGGCATCAGCGGTCACGGCGTGACCAGCCTTGTCGATCTGGGCCTTCCGGTGACGATGTCCGACCTGGATCAGGCGCTGCGGGACAGCTTTTCACGGGCATTCACCTGACCTGCGGCGGCAGGCGGCGTGTCTTCACGATTTGGCCTGCGACCTTCGACCGGGGTGGATTTGAGTCGCGCCGGCGCTATAACGGGCACAGGGACATCCAGATGATTGGTTGGAGTGAGGATCCTATGAAGACAACACTGATCGGCGCGGTGCTTGGGGCCGCGATCGCCTTTCCGGCCTTCGCGCAGGACGTCGCGAATGGCGAAAAGGAATTCCGCAAGTGCAAGGCCTGCCACATGATCCAGTCGCCCGCCGGCGAGGATATCGTGAAGGGCGGCAAGGTCGGACCGAACCTTTACGGCGTGGTCGGACGGGCGGCCGGCAGCGTCGAAGGATACAAGTATTCCGACGCCCTGCTGGAACTGAAAGACAGCGGTGAGGTCTGGACCGAGGCGGATCTGGCCGCCTACATGACCGACCCGAACAAATTCGTCCAGGAAAAGACCGGCGATCAGAGCGCCAGAACCAAGATGACCTTCAAGTTGAACAAGAATCAGGCCGATGTCGCAGCCTATCTGGCCAGCGTCGCACCGGCGGCCCAATAGGCTGACGGCCGATGCGTCAATTGGACGCAGACTGACCCAAGGACGCCCCCGCGAACGTGCAAACATCGCGGGGGCGCGCATTTTCGGGCCTTTGCGACATTGCCCGGCCGCTGCGGCTGGTCTAAAGAAGACGTGATATTGCCGGTCCGCCCGACCGGCTGACGACATCTCAGGGAGTTCGGGTATGGCAGACGCAGCCGCACACGGCCACGACGACCATCAAGACCAGCGCGGCTTCTTCACCCGCTGGTTCATGTCCACCAACCACAAGGACATCGGGATCCTGTATATCTTCACCGCCGGTCTGGTGGGGCTGATCTCGGTCAGCTTCACCGTCTACATGCGGATGGAATTGCAGTTTCCGGGTGTTCAGTACATGTGCCTGGAAGGCGCGCGCTTCATCGCCGACGCCTCGCGGGAATGCACGCCGAACGGCCATCTCTGGAACGTGATGATCACCTATCACGGCGTCCTGATGATGTTCTTCGTGGTGATTCCGGCCCTGTTCGGCGGCTTTGGCAACTACTTCATGCCCTTGCACATCGGCGCCCCGGACATGAGCTTTCCGCGCCTGAACAACCTGTCCTACTGGATGTATGTGGTCGGCACCTGCCTGGGTCTCGCCTCGCTGCTGGCGCCGGGCGGTTCGGATCAGATGGGTTCGGGCGTGGGCTGGGTGCTGTATCCGCCGCTATCCACGAACGAAGGCGGCTATTCGATGGATCTGGCGATCTTCGCCATCCACGTTTCGGGCGCTTCGTCGATCCTCGGCGCGATCAACATCATCACCACCTTCCTGAACATGCGCGCGCCGGGCATGACGCTGTTCAAGGTGCCGCTGTTCGCCTGGTCGGTCTTCGTGACCGCCTGGCTGATCCTTCTGGCCCTGCCGGTTCTGGCCGGCGCCATCACGATGCTGCTGATGGACCGCAATTTCGGCACCAACTTCTTCAACCCGGCCGGTGGCGGCGATCCGATCCTGTATCAGCACATCCTGTGGTTCTTCGGTCACCCCGAGGTCTATATCATCATCCTGCCGGGCTTCGGCATTATCAGCCACGTCATCTCCACCTTCTCGAAAAAGCCGATCTTCGGCTATCTGCCGATGGTTCTGGCCCTGGTGTCGATCGGGATCCTGGGCTTCGTCGTCTGGGCGCACCACATGTATACCGTCGGCCTGTCGCTGACCCAGCAAAGCTATTTCATGCTGGCCACGATGACGATTGCCGTGCCCACGGGGATCAAGGTGTTCTCGTGGATCGCGACGATGTGGGGCGGCTCGGTCGAATTCAAGACCCCGATGCTCTGGGCCTTCGGGTTCCTGTTCCTGTTCACCGTCGGCGGCGTGACCGGCGTCGTCCTGAGCCAGGCGCCGCTGGACCGGGTCTATCACGACACCTATTATGTCGTCGCCCATTTCCACTACGTGATGTCGCTGGGCGCGGTCTATGCGATCTTCGCGGGCGTCTATTTCTGGATCGGCAAGATGAGCGGCCGGCAATATCCGGAATGGGCGGGCAAGGTTCACTTCTGGACCATGTTCATCGGCTCGAACCTGACCTTCTTCCCGCAGCACTTCCTGGGACGTCAGGGGATGCCGCGCCGCTATATCGACTATCCTGTCGAATTCGCGTTCTGGAACAATATCAGCTCGATCGGCGCCTATATCAGCTTCGCCTCGTTCCTGTTCTTCATCGGCATCGTGTTCTACACATTGCGCGCCGGAAAACCGGTGAACGTGCCGAATTACTGGAACAAATATGCCGATACGCTGGAATGGACCCTGCCCTCGCCGCCGCCCGAACACACGTTCGAGCAGCTTCCCAAGCGCGAGGATTGGGATCACGCCAAGGCGCACTGAGGCAGGATGCCTTATGAATGGCATGACGCGGCCCCGGACGAGTCCGGGGCCGTCTCTTATCGGCTGAGGGTATGGCCTTATCGGTCGCTGCCCCGGCGCGGCTTCGTCTGGTTCATCGGCACGACCGCCGTGCTGTTGCTGCTACCGATCCTGCCCGTTCTGGGAACGGTCGTTCTGTGGGGGCTTCTGCCCTTTTTGGGCCTCGCCATCTGGGGGATCTGGACCGCGTTGCAGCGCAGCTATCGCAGCGGCGAGACGGTCGAGGAAATGACGCTATCGCGCGATGCGCTGGATCTGCGGCGCGTCGACCCGGGCCGCAATCCGCGCGAATGGCACACCAATCCCCATTGGGTGCGCGTTCTTCTGCGTGACGGGCCGGTCGAGGATTACCTGATCCTGACCGATGGCCGGCGCGAAATCGAACTGGGCGCCTTTCTGACCCCCGGCGAACGTCGCGACCTCTGCGCCGACCTGCAGCGCCGGCTGACCGCCATGCGCTAGCGCCGAATCTCGCACTCTTTTCAAGTACCTTCCAGGGGTGAGTGGCGCGGCAGGCGCCGCATGGCGCGCGCGCCCCATTGCGTTTCGCGATGTCAGTCGCCCTCGACGCGATCGGGCAATCCGTCCAGGTCGGTCGAGGCGAAATCTTCAAGCTCGTCTTCGCTCATGCTGTCATACATGTCGCGGGACGCGCCCTGCAGGTCGCCGACCTTGGTTTCGCCGCGCTTGGCGGACAGGGCCGCCCCGGCGGCGCGTTGCTGGGCCTTGGATTTTGCGGGCATGGCTACACCTCCTGACGGATAACGCGGCCGGGCGCATGCGGTTTCGCGGCGTCAGTGCAGCAGCCGTTCCTTCACCTTCGGCCCTGCCGCGCCGAAATCCATCTGTCCTGCATGTCGCGCGCGCAATTCGGTCATCACGCGCCCCATGTCGCGGATGCTGGATGCGCCCAGGTCCGAAATCGCCGCGCCGATCGCGGCGCTGGTCTCGGCCTCGTCCATCTGGCGCGGCAGGAATTCGCGGATGATCTCGATTTCCTGCTGCTCCTTTCCGGCCAGTTCAAGCCGCCCGCCCTCTTCATAGGCCTTGGCCGATTCCTGACGTTGCTTGACCATCCGCGAGAGGATCGCGATCAGGTCCGCCTCGCGCAGATCGCCGCCCTCGCCATCCTGCCCGCGCGCTGCGATCTCGCGATCCTTCACGGCGGCCGCGATCAGCCTCAGGGTGGACAGGCGATGCGCCTCCTTGGCTTTCATCGCCTCTTTCGTGGCGGCTTGCAGTCTGGCTCGCAGATCCATGGCCTTCTCCTTGACGGATGCGCCGGGCGGCGCGCGTGACTGACGCGCCGGGCGGCAGAATGGACCCCGCCATGTAGGCGCTGCGGCGCGGCGAATCAAGCGCCCGTTCCCTGCCCTTCGACTTGACCTCCGCTCCGGCCGCGCCTATTGACCGGCTGATTCAAGACAGAGGGTGCCCGCCATGGCTGCAGAACCGACCGCCTGCCTCGTGCTTGCCGACGGGACGATCTTCTACGGTCAGGGCTTCGGCGCAACCGGCGAGGTGCTGGCCGAACTGGTCTTCAATACCGCGATGACCGGCTATCAGGAAATCATGACCGATCCATCCTATGCCAGCCAGATCATCACCTTCACCTTCCCCCATATCGGCAATACCGGCATCACGCCCGAGGATGACGAGGCCCCTGATCCGGTCGCCAGCGGCATCGTGGTTCGCTGGGATCCGACCGAGCCTTCGAACTGGCGCGCGGCCGGGGACCTGCCGGACTGGATGGCGCGGCGCGGCCGGATCGGTATCGGCGGCGTGGATACCCGCCGCCTGACCCGCGCGATCCGCCGTCAGGGCGCGCCTCATGTCGTGCTGTGCCATGATCCCCGGGGACGTTTCGACATCGAGGCCATGATCGCCAGGGCGCGCGACTGGCCGGGGCTGGTCGGGCTCGATCTGGCCAAGGGGGTCAGTTGTGCGCAAACCTATCGCTGGACGGAAGGCGGTTGGGAATGGGGCAAGGGCTTCGGCACCGCGGCCGAAGACACGCCCTTCAAGGTCGTCGCGCTGGATTACGGCGCCAAGCGCAACATTCTGCGGTCGCTGGTGGCCCATGGCGCGGATGTCACCGTGCTGCCCGCCACCGCGACCGCCGATGAGGTCATGGCCCATGACCCCGAGGGTGTTTTCCTGTCCAACGGTCCCGGCGATCCGGCGGCGACCGGCAGCTATGCGGTGCCGATGATCCAGTCGCTGCTGGAACGCGGCCTGCCGATCTTCGGTATCTGCCTGGGCCATCAGATGCTGGCGCTGGCACTTGGTGCCAGGACCGTCAAGATGAGTCACGGTCATCACGGCGCGAACCACCCCGTGCGCGATGTCGAGACCGGCAGGGTCGAGATCACCTCGATGAACCACGGCTTCGCGGTGGACAGCCAGACGTTGCCGCAGGGCGTGATCGAGACCCATGTCAGCCTGTTCGACGGCAGCAATTGCGGCATCCGCCTCGATGGCCGTCCGGTGTTCTCGGTGCAGTATCACCCCGAGGCGGCGCCGGGTCCGCAGGACAGCCTGTATCTGTTCGACCGCTTCACGCAATCCATGCGGGCGCGCCGCGCCACTTAACCTCTTTTTAACGGCTTTCATGGCACGTCTGGGCGTTCCCGAAAGGAATCGTCCATGGCCGAGCCGCTGATCCAGACCGACCCGTTTCCCGTTCCGGCCCCGAACTTGCCGGAATCACGGCTGACGCTGGCCGATCGCAATCGGAATCCCCTGGGCCAGATATTGCTTGAGGATGGGTCGGTCGATCCGGCCGATCTGCTGAAGGCGGTGGTCATGCGCCAGCGCCAGAATGTGCGTCTGGGCGCGATCCTTCTGGCGCATCGCTGGGTCACGCCGGAGGCGCTGATCCGCGCGCTGTCGCGGCAATGGCGCACCACTGCCGTCGATCCCCGGACGATGCCGGCCGATCCGCGACTGATCGACGCCGCAGGGCCCGAATTCTGTCTGGCCCACGGTATCCTGCCCTGGCGCCGGGTCGGCGGCGTGACCTGGGTAGCCACCGCCCGGCCCGACCTTTTCGATGAGGTGCTGCCGCAATTGCCGCCCGAATTCGGTCGCATCCGGATGTTGCTGTGTACCGAGGATCAGGCCCAGGCCGCGATCCTCGCCACGCGCCGGATCTCGATGATCCGGCGGGCCGAGTTGCGGGTTCCGGCCCATGAGAGCTGCCGCACGCGAGACGAGGCTTTCGCCGGCCGGCTTGCCCTGGGTGTGATGGCCGCGGTGACACTGGGACTGTTCCTGCTGCCGGTCGCGGTGATCGCGATCCTGACCCTGTGGGCGGCGCTGACGCTGATCAGCCAGACGGGGCTCAAGCTGATGTGCTTCTTCTCGGCCTGGAAGCTGCGGGGCGAGGAACTGGAGCGGATGCACGCGATCGCCCTGGGCAAGGAGGCCGCGCCGCAGATGACCGGGCCATTGCCGGTGATTTCGGTCATGGTGCCGCTGTTTCGGGAAAGCGATGTAACGGGCAAGCTGGTTGCGCGGCTGGCGCGGCTGGATTATCCGCGCGAGTTGACCGACATACTGCTGGTCATCGAGGCCAGCGACGATGTCACGAGGAACGCCCTGAAAGGTGCGGCCCTGCCCTTCTGGATCCGGGTGGTCGAGGTGCCGGACGGGCCGATCCAGACCAAGCCGCGGGCGCTGAACTATGCGTTGAACTTCTGCCGCGGCCAGATCGTGGGTATCTGGGACGCCGAGGACCGCCCTGATTCCGATCAACTGCACAAGGTCGCGCGCGGCTTTCACCATGCCGCGCCGGATGTCGCCTGCCTGCAAGGCGCACTGGATTACTACAATCCGCGCAGCAACTGGCTGGCGCGATGCTTTACCGTCGAATATGCGACCTGGTTCCGCGTTCTTCTGCCGGGCCTCGCGCGGTTGGGACTCGTGGTTCCGCTGGGCGGCACGACATTGTTCTTCCGTCGCGACGCGCTGGAGGCCGTGGGCGCCTGGGACGCCTGGAACGTCACCGAGGACGCCGATCTGGGCGTGCGCCTGACACGGCGCGGGTGGCGGACGGAAATTCTGGACACGACCACCGACGAAGAGGCGAATTGCCGCGCGCTTCCCTGGATCAAGCAGCGTTCGCGCTGGCTCAAGGGCTATGCGATGACCTGGGGTGTCCACATGCGCGATCCGCGCGCGCTGTGGCGCGATCTGGGCGGCCGACGTTTCCTGGCCTTCCAAATCCAGTTCTTCGGTTCCCTGTCGCAATATCTGCTGGCCCCGGTCCTGTGGAGCTTCTGGTTGCTGAGCCTTGGCCTGCCGCATCCGTTGCGCGGACCGCTGGAAACGGTCTGGGGCGGACAGGCCGCGATTGCCCTGTTCGGCCTGTTCATTGCCTCCGAAGCAATCGGCATCGCGATCGGTCTCTGGGCCGTGCGGGGCGCCAAGCATCGGCACCTCATGGCCTGGGTGCCGACGCTGCATCTCTATTTTCCGCTGGGATGTCTGGCCGGCTGGAAGGCGATCTACGAGGTTGTGGTCAAGCCCTTCTACTGGGACAAGACCGCGCACGGCATCTTCGACGCGACCGAAACCGCCGAGTCCGCACCGGCATCGCCCGCCAGGGGCACCGTCTCGCTGCCGGTCCTGGGTCAGATCGGCGGACAGAGCCTTGCGGATGTCGCGAACGACCCCGATCGCGCGCCCGTTGCCGCCCTGGTCCCGCATCCCGATCCGGCGGCCGACAGTGATTCGCCGACATGCGCGCCCGATTTGCGGCAGGCCGCGGGCTGAGACCTGCCAAACTGTGCAAGCGCGCGCACGGGGCTATGCGGTCCTTTCCGCACCGTCTACCGGCGGATCGGGCAATTGCGCCTGGATCAGCGTCGCCGCCTGGCCGGTCACTTCGGCCAGTCGCGCCTTCAGCGCCGGCAGATCCGGCTGAGCCGTCTCGCGCAGCAGAAATTCCTGCGCGCCAAGCCCGATCTCGTCCATGTCCAGCGGCCGATCGGTCAGCAGCCGCGCCGAGGCGTTCAACCGCCACAGGAAGCGCCAGACCGAGGTCAGACCATCGGCATCCGCATCCGACAGCAATCCAGCCCGCCTGCCCGCGCGCAGTTGCGCCATCGTGCCCCGCCCCGGATCGCCGGCGCGCAGGGCACAGGATTGCGCCAGAAGATCGATATCTTGCAACCGGCCGGGCCCGATCTTTGCCTCCCAGACACCGTCGGGGGCTTTGGAAGCAAAGATTCGCGTTCGCATCGCTGCCAGATCGGGCATGACCCGACGATCGGTCCCGCGTGCACGCAGAATGCGGATTCTCAGCGTTTCGACACGGTCGTCGAGCCCGGCGGCATCGCGGCCAGCCCGGGCCAGGATCCGCGCGCGCGTCAGGGCAAGATGTTCCCATGTCCAGGCCTCGTCCATCTGGTAGTTCTCGAAGCTCTGGATCGACGTCGCGACCGGCCCCTGCCGCCCCGAGGGGCGCAGCCGCATATCGACCTCGTATAGCCGCCCCTCGGCCGTGGGTGCCGAAATGGCCGTGATCATCGCCTGGGTCAGTCGCGCATAATAGGGTCGCGCGGCGAGCGGACGGGGCCCCTCCGAAGCCTCGGCCCCATCAGCGTCATAGATCACGATCAGATCCAGATCCGAGCCCGCGTTCAGCATTCGCGCGCCCAGCGACCCCATCCCCAGCACGACCGCGCCGCGGCCGGGCGGCGGGCCGTGACGGCGGGCGAAATCCTCGGCGGTGACGGGAAACAGGGCGGCGATGCAGGCTTCGGCCAGATCCGCGTATTGACGGCCCGCCTCATCCGCGTCGATCAGCCCGCGCAGATGATGCACGCCGATGCGGAAATGCCATTCATGCGCCCAGCGCCGGGCTGCGTCCAGCGCCCGCTCGTAGCCGCCATCCGGCCCCGTCAGCGCCGCTTGAACGGTCGCGCCAAGCTGGTCCCGCAAGCCCTGTGCCCCCGGCCAGGGCGCGAAGAAGCTGCCCGCCAGAACCGCGTCCAGCACCGCGGAATGCCGGGCCAGATAGGCAGACAGGCCGGGCGCGGTGCCACAGATATCGACGATCAGATCGATCAGTTGCGGATTGGCCTCGAACAGCGAGAAAAGCTGCACACCCGCCGGCAATCCCGACAGAAAGCTGTCGAACCGCGCCAGCGCCTCTTCCGGATGGCCGGTTCTGGCCATGCGTGTCAGCAATTGCGGTTCGACCCGGCGGAAGATGTGCTGGGCGCGAGCCGAGCGCAGCGCAGGATAGCCCTGCCAGCGATCGATGACGGCGCGCGACCCGGCCGAGATTTCAGGCCGATCGGGGGCCTCTCCGGGCGCGAAGAAGGCCTCGGTCAATTCGTGAACCCGCGCCAGCCGGGCCTTCAGCCGCGCCGCCCATGCCGCCGGATCGGCCTCGCCCATCAGGGCAGCGATGCGGGCCAATCCTTCGCCATCCCTGGGCAGCGAATGGGTTTGAGCATCGTGGACCATCTGGATGCGATGTTCGATCTCGCGATGCTTGCGGTAGTGGTCGGCCAGCTCGGCGGCCACATCATCCGGCGTCCAGCCCTTCGCCGCCAGGGCCGCCAGGCCGCCCACCGTGTCGCGGCAACGCAGATCGGGGTCGCGGCCCCCGGCGATCAACTGCCGGGTCTGGGTGAAGAATTCGATCTCGCGAATGCCGCCCCGCCCCAACTTCATGTTGTGGCCGGGCACATCCAGCCTGCCGCCCAGGTTCTTGTGATCACGGATCCGCAGGCGCATGTCGTGCGCGTCCTGAATGGCCGCGAAATCCAGGTGCTTGCGCCAGACAAAGGGCCGCAGATCGCGCAGGAAGCGCAGGCCCGCGGCGACATCGCCCGCCGCCGCGCGAGCCTTGATGAAGGCGGCGCGTTCCCAGGTCCGGCCCTCGGCCTCGTAATAGGCCAGCGCGGCGGCGGTCGAGATGCAGACCGGCGTCACCGAAGCGTCGGGACGCAGGCGAAGATCGGTCCGGAAGACATAACCATGTTCGGTCACGTCAGACAGCGTTGCCGCCATCTTGCGGGTGACGCGGATCAGGGCGGCGCGGGCATCGGCCTGATCGGCCTCGGCATAGGCGGTTTCGTCGAACAGCACGATCAGGTCGATGTCCGAGCTGTAGTTCAGCTCGCGCGCGCCGCCCTTGCCCATGGCCAGCGCGAAAACACCGCCGCAATCGGCATTGTTTTCGGGCAGTTTGCCGCGCCCGGCCTCTTGCGCGACATGGACGCGCAGCGCCAGATCGACGGCGCGATCGGCCAGATCGGACAACGCCCCCGTCACCTGTTCCAGCGACCAGACCCCGCCCAGATCGGCCAGCGCGACAAACAATGCCACCCGGCGCTTGGCCCGACGCAGCGCAACCGACAGCGCGGCAGAGTCCAGATCCTCGAAACCCGCCGTCTCGCGTGCGACCACATCATCATCGTCCAGCGCGCCGGCCAGCCATCCGGCCTCTTTCTCGATCAGATCGGCCAGATGCGGACTGCTGCCGGCCGCTCCGGCCACAAGGTCGGACAGCGCGCCCCCGGGATCGAAGATTTCGCGGATGTGACGCGCACGGTCGTCATCGACGGGGATGGGCTGGCGGCTGATGCGTGCAGAGAATTTCATCGCCACAGATTAGGGCCGCCGGACCCGCGGGGGCAATATGGTGCGGCGCGAAGCTGTTAACCCTTTCGATGCTTGGCCTGTCATCGAAACGTTGCTAGGCTTCGCTCCAGTGCAACAATCAGGCGATCCCCGGACGTTTCTCGCGCATGGCAAGCCTTGACCCGTCATCCCGTCGCTGGGGGCGCAACTGATGCGTCATACCGTCCCCCATGCGCCACAATTCTATGTCACGGCCCCGCAGCCGTGCCCCTACCTGCATGGCCGGGCCGAGCGCAAGCTGTTCACCGCCTTGCACGGCGAAAACGCGGCCGAGTTGAACAACGCGCTGTCTCGACAAGGCTTTCGCCGGTCTCAGAACGTCCTTTACCGTCCCAGTTGCGAAAGCTGCGTCGCCTGCATGTCGGCCCGGATCCGGGTCGCGGATTTCGAGCCCTCGCGCACCCAGAGGAGGCTGGCGCGCCGCAACGAGGGGGTGCGGCGGCTGGCGACCAGCGCCTGGGCGACCGAAGAGCAATTCGATCTGTTCCGCAGCTACCTGGACCACCGCCACGCCGATGGCGGCATGGCCGACATGGATATCTTCGAATTCGCCGCCATGATCGAGGAAACGCCGGTCAAGACGCGGGTGATCGAATATCGCTGCGACGGGCGCGAGCCTGTCAGGCTGGCCGCGGGCGACGACCATCTGGCCGCTGTCTGCCTGACCGACGTTCTGGATGACGGACTGAGCCTGGTCTACAGCTTCTACGATCCGGACCTGAGCAGCGCCAGCCTGGGCACCTATCTGATCCTCGACCATATCGAGATCGCGCGCGCCGCGAAGCTGCCCTATGTCTATCTGGGCTATTGGGTGCCGGGCAGCCGCAAGATGGACTACAAGGCCCGGTTCTCCGCGCTGGAAATCTACAAGGGCGGCGTCTGGCAGGATATCGGCGATCCTGCGGACCATTCGAACGAAGCGCATCCGCTGTCGGTCGATCCGATCGTCGAACAGGTCGCGCGCATCGCGCTGCCGCAATTCGACCGCTGAGCCGGTCAGCGACGAAAGAAAATTACAATTACCGGCTGCATTGCGTCATTTTCTCCGCCGGATCCCATTGACCCTTTCCGGAAGCGACCATAGTTTGCGCCGACGCGCGGGCTGGATGCTGTGGCCCGCGATGACATATCTGATGGAGTGGAAACGATGTCCCGAACGATGACGGGTGCGAGAATGGTTGTCGAGGCGCTGCGCGATCAGGGCGTTGATACCGTATTCGGCTATCCGGGCGGAGCGGTGCTACCCATCTATGACGAAATTTTCCAGCAGAACGACATCACCCATGTTCTTGTCCGGCACGAACAGGGCGCGGTCCACATGGCCGAAGGCTACGCCCGCTCGACCGGCAAGCCGGGTGTCGTTCTGGTGACATCCGGCCCCGGCGCGACCAATGCCGTGACCGGGCTGACCGATGCCTTGCTGGATTCGATTCCGCTGGTCGTGCTGTCGGGACAGGTTCCGACCTTCCTGATCGGGACGGACGGGTTCCAGGAGGCCGATACGGTCGGCATCACCCGACCCTGCACCAAGCATAACTGGCTTGTGAAGGATACCGCGAAACTGGCCGAGACGATCCACAAGGCATTCCATGTCGCCACGTCCGGCCGTCCGGGTCCGGTGCTGGTGGACATTCCAAAGGATGTTCAGTTCGCCACCGACGATTATGTCGGCCCCAAGCAGCTGGAGCCGTCGAAATACCAGCCCCGGATGAAGGGCGACATCGCCGCGATCACCCGTCTGGTCGAGATGATCGAACAGGCCGAGCGTCCGATCCTCTATACCGGCGGCGGCGTGATCAATTCGGGGCCCGGTGCAAGCCAGCTTCTGCGCGAATTGGCGGATGCGACGGGTTTTCCGGTGACATCGACGCTGATGGGGCTGGGCGCCTATCCGGCCTCGGGCCAGAACTGGATCGGGATGCTGGGGATGCACGGTCTCTACGAGGCCAATCTGGCGATGCATGATTGCGACCTGATGATCAATCTGGGCGCGCGCTTTGACGACCGGATCACCGGCCGCGTGGCCGATTTCAGCCCCGGCTCGGTCAAGGCGCATATCGACATCGACCCCTCCTCGATCAACAAGGTGGTCCATGTCGATCTGCCCATCATCGGCGATGTCGGTCACGTTCTGGAGGATGTGCTGAAGATCTGGAAGTCGCGCGGCCGCAGGACCGACAGAGCGGCGCTTGGCAAATGGTGGGAAAAGATCGAGGGCTGGAAATCGAAGAACTGCCTGTTCTTCCGCAACAGCGACAAGATCATCAAGCCGCAGCACGCGATGCAGCGACTTGAGGCGCTGACCAGGGACCACGATCGCTATGTCACGACCGAGGTCGGACAGCACCAGATGTGGGCCGCGCAATATCTGCATTTCGACGAACCGAACCGCTGGATGACTTCGGGCGGGCTGGGCACGATGGGTTACGGCCTGCCCGCCAGCATCGGCGTCCAGATGGCCCATCCCGAGGCGCTGGTGATCAATGTCGCGGGCGATGCCAGCTGGTTGATGAACATGCAGGAAATGGGCACCGCAGTGCAGTTCCGACTGCCGGTCAAGCAGTTCATCCTGAACAATGAACGCCTGGGCATGGTGCGCCAGTGGCAGCAATTGCTGCATGGCGAACGATACAGCCAGTCATGGTCCGACAGCCTGCCCGATTTCGTGAAACTGGCCGAAGCCTTTGGTTGCAAGGGCGCGCAGGTCCGCGACCCTGCGGATCTGGACGACGCGATCGGGCAGATGATCGAGTATGACGGCCCGTTCATTCTGGATGTCCTGGTCGAGAAACACGAGAATTGTTTCCCGATGATCCCCTCGGGCAAGCCGCATAACGAAATGCTGCTGGGCGATGCCGATACCCAGGATGCGATCCAGTCGCAGGGTGCGGTGCTGGTCTGACATGGCGTCGCGGATCTGCGCCGCTGGCGAATTTCTGCACGGAAGACAAGAGGCAGAGCGATGAACGCGTTGAATATCCAGCAGGGCATGTCCAGCCATTCGGCCTATGACCTGCGCGATCCGAATTCCCAGGTCGAGGAAAGCCACACCCTGTCGGTGCTGGTCGAGAACGAGCCCGGCGTCCTGGCCCGCGTGATCGGGCTGTTCTCGGGGCGCGGCTACAACATCGACAGCCTGACGGTGGCCGAAGTCGATCACAATGGCCACCAATCAAAGATCACGCTGGTCACAAGCGGAACGCCGCAAGTCATCGAACAGATCAAGGCGCAGCTGGGCCGGATCGTGCCGGTTCACGAGGTTCACGACCTGACGGTCGAGGGCGCCTCGGTCGAGCGTGAACTGGGCCTGTTCAAGGTGAAGGGTCAGGGCGACAAGCGCGTCGAGGCGCTGCGAATTGGGGATATCTTCCGCGCCAATGTGGTCGATTCGACGCTGGAAAGCTTTGTCTTCGAACTGGTCGGAACGCCCGCCAAGCTGGATGCTTTCGCCGACCTGATGCGTCCGCTGGGCCTGGTCGATCTGGCCCGGACAGGCGTGGCGGCGTTGTCGCGCGGCGCCTGAAATTCAGCGAGAGGCCCCGATCCGGATCGGAGCGATGTCTTCGGAATCCGCGCGGCTCGGCGCCTGCTGGTTGCTGGCCACGAGTTTCAGACGCGGCGGGGCCGCCTTCGAGGAACGCCGCAACATCTGGGGCAATTGCCTGCAACCCTGTTCGGACACGAGCGAGACATTGCGGGCGTGACGCAAATTTCCCACGATCTCGGTTTCAAGTTCCAGAAGGTCGCCGGGCGAAGGCCACTGACCTGCGGCGATCAGGTTCTGCCGTCCCTGAAGATAAGCCAGAGAGGCGTGATCCTCGCACCAGATCACTGCCTTCTCCCGCTCTGCATTACTCCAGACGACGACCCCGATCATGGGCAAGCTCTCTTTCGTTTTTCCGCGATGACACACGTGGAAGCTGTGACCCGCACACGAAGTTATGTACACGGTTAATGCAATAAAGCAGAAATCCGCCGATAAGCCAGCGTTTTATTGCCTTGTATGGCAGTTTTTTCACTTTTGCGTGCGGGATCGTCACGATTTTCCGCTAGAACTTTGAGCTATAACGGCAATATCTTGGGAAATTTCAGTCAGTTCCCCGGCTTGCGGCGCATTTGCCACACGATCACCCTGCATCGCCAGCATCTGCGCAGACAAATCGCTGGCTACTTTCGCAAAAATACCGGGTGCCAGGCGCGACAAACCCAGCAAGAGGTTCTGCAGCTTGCGCTGCACCTGCCAGTTGTCTGCCCCGTCGCGGGCGATGGGCAGGAAAGCATCCTCAAGCAGATTCGATGCGGTCAGTGACGGAATGAAAAGGCGGCGGAATTCGACGACCGGCGCGGTCTCGTCGCGCCAGTTGCTGAGAACCTTGAAAATCTGTTCTGCTGCCAGATTGGCGGTTCCGGGATCGTTCACCGCGGGTGACAAAGCGCGTTGGGCGATTTCGGACAGGACCTGCAAACCGAAGCGCGGGTCCTGGCGAAAATCCCGTCTGTCCCGAATCGTCAGACAGCCGCACAGCTTGTCACGCAAAGACCCGGCCTTGTCGGGATCGGCGGGAAGACCCTCGACATGCAGGGCTGCCGCGGCGGGGTGAATGAAATCGCCCGGCGTCGCCTCCAGATAGATCAGCAGTTCGTTTTCCTCGGCGATCCTGCTCAGCGCCGGAATGTCGCAATGCTGCACATGACCGACGCGGTCCACGAAGATCGGCACGGCCCTTTCCGGCACGGCGCCTCGCAGCGGGTTGGCGCCCAGCCACGGGGCCTCCAGGCGTTTGCAGAAAGCCTCCTCTGCCGTGTGAGAGACGCGGACCAGCGTGTCCCCGACCCGGCCCAGCCGGCCCAGCCGGTCGATCCAGCGCAGCAGCGAGGCGATCACGATCAGGACGACAAGCAGCGTCACAGCGAACAGAATCAGTCGTCCGGACTCTCCGTATATCTCCGTCTTCAGCAGGATGATGCTGACAAGACTGAAGACGAAGGCGCCGATGAAGGTCGCCAGAACCGTCTGGCTGACCGAATCCGAAACCAGCAGAGGCACCGCCCGCGGTGTCGCGGTCCTGCCCGCCGCGGCATAGGCCGCTGTCAGGATCGACAGCGAGAAGGTCGTGACCGCCAGCATCGAGGACGCAAGGATTTGCAGGATCGATTCGATCGCATCGGCACCGATCTTGGCCGGCAGGTCGCCCGGGATCAGCCCCTTCACCGCGAAGCCCGCGACCGCGGTCATCACGCCAAGAACCGCGAAGGCGGTGACGCGAACCCAGACCCGTTGCGACAATTCCTGAAGACGCCAGCGCAGTTGGCCGACCTGTTGTCCCGTTGCCATCCGCGTTATCGCACCCGGCCGCTGGACACGTCGTCCACCGCGCGCCGAACCTGGGCCAGACGCGCGGCGCGGGCGGGATGGGTGCCCAGGACGTGATCGCCCGGGTCGGGAATACGCTCGAAGAACCGGGCGCCGTTGACCGGGTCATAGCCGGCCGCCAGCGAGATGATCGCGCCCAGGTAATCGGCCTGCAGTTCCCAGTTTTTCGAATAATAGCGCGATCCGACCGAGGCGCCGATCCGCTGCGCCGTCTCGATCGCCTGCTGGTTGTTGCCATAGACAGACGCGATGCTGCCCAGGATCACCGCCCCTGCCGCCGCGGCCCCCGACTTGCGGTCGAGATGGTTCAGGATGTGGTGGCTGACCTCGTGCCCGACGACGAAGGCGATCTCGTCGCTATTGCGCGTCGCCGCGATCAGCGACAAGGTGAAGCCGATGATCGGCCGGCCCTGGTCGTCGGTGGTCTGGAAGGCGTTCGGTTCAAGCCCCGGACGGTCATCGACGACGAACTGGAAATCACAGTTGATCGGCTGGGTGCGCCGCTGGCGACATTCTCGTTCGACCGCGGGTTCCATGCGGCGCATGACGCCGACGAAGGTGCGCGCGGCCGACTGGGGCGAGCCGTCGCTGACCAGAACCGGGGCGCGCGGGGTGCCCTGATAGGGCGAGGCCGGGGCGGCCACGGTCGTGGGGGCGGCATTCTGGATCGGCGCGCAGGCCGCCACCCCCAGCAGCAGCCCGCCGCCCAGGACAAGGGCTTTCCAGGAAATCCTCGTGATCGCCATTGCCATCCATGCCCCCTGCCCCGAAGATAAGGACGCGATTGGCCGCGCCTTTTCAGGCAGTTTAGCTTGCTGCCTTGTCCGCTGCAAACCCCGACGCCTTGCCCCGCCGCCCCGATCACGCGAATGTCTGTCCGACCAAAGGAGGCCCCGATGTTCACCATCGAGCACGATTTCGACGCGACCGTCATCACCCTCATCGACGAGGCCGAAGCCGGAGCGCGCCCGCTGAACGAGGATGTCGTGATCCTGACCTTCGACGACCGCGTCGTGCTGGAACAGATGAGTCCGGACGGAAATGATGTCCTGCGCGTCACCCTGTCGATGCAGCAGCTGACGGAATTGCGGCTGGCGCTGAATCTGCCCGAAGGCAATTACCGGATCGAACCCGAAAACAAGGCGTGATCCCGTTCCCTGCCCGGCAGGCCGCGGCACCGGTCGTGAAGTCGAGGCGTATGCGGGATCTGCCGTCGCCGGCTTGCACCGCGCCCGCGCCTTTGTGACAACGGCGCCGGGATCCGTTCCGGGATTCGCTGAAGGAGATGCCGATGGATTACCGCAACGATGCCGCGCTGGATTTTCTGGCCAGCCGCCGCTCGCACCCGCCCAAGCTGCTGAAGACACCCGCGCCCGGCCGGGCCGAGATCCTGCGCCTTCTGGAACTGGCCGCCCGCGCCCCCGATCACGGCAAGCTGGAACCCTGGCGGTTCCTGGTCCTTGAACGAGCGGCGCTGGAAAGGCTGACCCCGATCCTGCGCCAAGCGATCCTGACCGAGGGACAGGATGCCGCGACCGCCGAGAAGGCCGCCTCGGCCTTCGCATCGCCCGTGATCGTGGCGGTGATTTCAGCGCCTGTCAGCAGCGGCAAGGTGCCCGAATGGGAACAGATCCTGTCTGCGGGCGCGGTCTGTCTGGGCCTGCTCAACGCGGCCCTGGCCTCGGGCTGGGGCGCTGCGTGGCTGACGGGTTTCGCGGCACTGGACCAAGGCTTCGCGCGCACCCATCTGGGCCTGAACGAGGACGAGCGGATCGCCGGCCTGATCCATATCGGCACCCGCGGCGACACTCCGCCCGAGCGGCCGCGCCCGGATATCGAGGCCAAGACAAGCTGGCTGGAATGATCGTCCTGCGGTCGCTGATCCTGGCCTGGGGCGATCTGCTGCGGCCGCGAATCCTGTCCCTGGTGGCGATGGGGATCGGGCTGACAATCCTGCTATTCGTGGCGCTTCAGGCGGGCACCTTCTGGCTGATCCGGCTGGTCACGCCCGGATCTTTCGCCTTGCCCTGGCTTGGATCGGTCGATGTCGGAGATGCGCTGTCATGGGGTTCGCTGGCACTGTTTCCGCTGATGGGCTTCTTCCTGATGGCGCCGGTGGCGGCGGGCTTTTCCGGGCTGTTCGCCGATCGGGTGGCCGACGCGGTCGAGGACATCCACTATCCCGCAAGCCGGGGCCGCGCGCTGGATTTTCTGGACGGCATGCTGGAATCGCTGGCGGTGATGGCGGCGGTTCTGGGCGTGGCGATCCTGTCGCTGATGCTGACACCCTTTCTGGGGCCGCTTGCGCCGCTGCTGTTTTATGGCGCGAATGGCTGGCTGCTGGGGCGCGAATTCTTCCAGATGGCCGCGCGCCGGCATCTGGACGCCCCGCTGGCCAGCGACATGCGACGCCGGCACGGGCTGCGCGTAACCCTGGCCGGGGCGCTGGTCGCAGTGGCCTTGACGATCCCGGTGGTCAATATCGGCGTGCCGCTGCTGGCGGCTGCGGCCTTCACCCACCTGTTTCACCTGCTCAGCGCAGGAACCGGTCGAAATTCTGGACATCGGCGCGGGTAAAGCCCCCGCCCAGGATCAGGCTGGCGGTGATCGCCCAAAGGATCGTGGTGATCGCCGTTACCACAATCAGCTTGCGCTTCCACGGCGTGCCGACCGGCGCGCCCGCCGGCGTGCCCGGAACGATCTGGCCCACGTCCTGCTGGGATTTCTGACCGATCGGCATGACCACGAACAGCGTCAGGAACCAATAGATGAAATAGAGGATGATCCCCGCGGTCAGGTTCATCAGATCTGCTCCAGTTCGATCAGGCAGCCGTTGAAATCCTTCGGGTGCAGGAACAGCACCGGCTTGCCGTGGGCACCGATCCGGGGCTCGCCACTGCCCAGCACACGGGCACCCTCGGCCTTCAGGCGGTCGCGGGCGGCCAGGATATCCTCGACCTCGAAACACATGTGATGGATCCCGCCCGACGGGTTCTTGTCCAGAAATCCCCTGATCGGGCTGTCCTCGCCCAGCGGGCAGAGCAGTTCGATCTTGGTGTTGGGCACCTCCACGAAAATGACGGTGACGCCGTGATCGGGCTCGTCCTGCGGCGCGCCGACCTTCGCGCCCAGCCTGTCTTCGTATTGCGCCGCCGCCGCAGCCAGATCGGGCACCGCGATGGCCACATGATTGAGACGTCCGATCATCTGGAACCTCCGTTTGCGGCATGTTCTAGGGGTTTCAGCGCGCGAGCGAAAGGAAAACCGGGCCGCGTTAACGGCTTCTTAGCGAATCGCGGTTTATCTGAACCCATCAGACGACATGAGTGGGGAAACAGCCATGCTGACAGAAGTCGGAACCGAAGCGGGGGCCCTGCCATTGTGGCAAACGTCGCTGCCAGGGCGTCCACTGACCGGCCTTACGGTGCTCGTGGTCGAGGATTCGCGATATGCAAGCGAGGCGGTGCGTCTGCTATGCCTGCGCTCGGGCGCACGGATCAGGCGCGCCGATTGCCTGCGTTCAGCGGCGCGCCATCTTCAGACCTACCGGCCGGCGGTGGTGATCGTCGATCTGGGTCTGCCCGACGGCGATGGCTCGGGGCTGATCCGCCAGATCGCGGCAACCGAACCGCGTGTGCCGGTGGTCCTGGGCATGTCGGGCGATCCGGATGCGCGCGATGCGGCGATGAATGCGGGGGCCGACGGCTTTCTGCCCAAACCCGTCGAAAGCCTGGCCGTATTTCAGCAGGCGATCCTTTCGGCGCTTCCGGCTCAGACACAGGGTTTCGGGCCCCGCGTCCTGCCCGACGACGTGATCCATCCCGATGCCTCCGGGCTGCGCGACGATCTGGCCCATGTCGCCGAGATCCTGTCGAACGCACGAGAGACGGCCGAGATCGACTATATCGCCCGCTTCCTGGCGGGCGTGGCCCGTTCAGCCCACGATTCCGATCTGGAAAACGCGGCGGCGGCGTTGGCTCGCGATCATCAGGCGGGGCGCGCGCTGGCCACCGACCTGGCCCGGATCAGCGGCATGGTTCAGGATCGGCTGGCGAACGTGGCCGAAATGTAGCGTCCCGGGTAGATGCGGGTCGGCCGGGCAAGGCGGCGCCGGTCAGCCGCGACAAGCTTTGCCGCTGGCGACCCTTGGCGTCGAAATTGCCGGGCGACAACCAGATGTCATAAGCGTCGCGCAGCGCCGGCCAGTCGCGATCGATGATCGCGAACCAGGCCGTGTCGCGATTGCGGCCCTTCACGATCATGTGCTGGCGAAAGACCCCCTCGAAGGCAAAGCCCAGACGATGCGCAGCGCGTCGCGAGGGCGCGTTCAACGCATCGCATTTCCATTCGACACGGCGATAGCCGGCCTCGAATGCCCAGCGGATCATCGCCATCAGCGCGGCGCTGCCCGCGCGCGAGCCTTGAAGCACCGGCGACAGGACAATGAAGCCGATCTCGATCACGCCCGAAAAACGGTCGATGCGCATGAAAGCGGCCTGTCCCCTGGCCTGCCCGTCTTCCGGCGTCACCAATGCAAGGAAAACCGGGTCGGGCTTGTCCGCCACCGCCGCGATCCAGTCCCACAGCGCCTCGCGGCTGGGATGCGGCCCGTCCGGAATGTAGTCCCACAGCCCGTCATGGCCGCGATAGGCGTCAAACAGCGCATCCGCGTGACCGGATGACAGGGGCTCCAGCCGAACCCAGCCCGCATCGATCATTCGCGCGGCCGGCGCCGCCGGCGGCGTGAAATCCCCGACCTCCGGCCCCCGGGGACTGCCGGTCGCGGCATTCCGTCTGGCTGTCGTCATCGGTTCTGCCCCTGTCCTGATCGCTCAGGCCAGAATGCGCGGATTTTCCGCCATGTCGAGATCGGGAAAGACCGCCCGCTCCAGTGTGTCGCGCGGAATCGCGAAAAGATCGCGCATCGCCCAGGCGGCATAAGCGCGGATGTCCCGCATCGGCATCAGGTCGCGGCCGGCATAGAGATCGCCCTCGGCCAGCCCGGGCCAGGCGCCGATCATGCGCCCGCCGCGAATCGCGCCCCCGGCCATCAGCATGGTGCCGCCGGTGCCGTGATCCGTCCCGCCAGAGCCGTTTTCCCGCGCGGTGCGACCGAATTCGGTCATGGCCAGCACCGTCGTGCGCGCCCAGTTCCGGCCCAGATCGGTCTTCAGCGTCAGGATTACCGCTGCCAGTCTTTCGAAGGCGCGGCCAAGCGTTCTGGCCTGGCTCGCATGGCTGTCCCAGCCGGGCAGGGAAAACGTCGCGATCCGGGTTTCCTCGTTCAGCCGCGCGGCGGCGAAAGAGGCAATCCCGCTTGCATCGCGCTGCGGGCGGCCGGTCCCCTGCGCCGGCGTCAGATCCTCTGCCGCGATCTCGATCGCTTCCTCGGCGGCGGCGTGAAAAAGCGGGTCATCCTCGTAGATGCGCCGCAACAGCAACTCGGCCTGCGGGCTGATCCGCAGCCTGACCTGCGGCGCCCAGCTTTTGGCCGGGGCGCTGCCCGACAGGATCCGCATCTCTTCGGTGCCGATGGAATAGGCGGTCCGCGATTGCGCGCCCGGCATGTTCTGCAGCAGCCGGTTCAGCCAGCCATCCCTCTGATCGCCGGGCGCCAGATCGGTGCCGGTGCCCGCCTCCAGAATATCCTGGCCGTCGAAATGGCTGCGCTTGTCGCGATAGGGTGTCGAGACCGCCGGCGCGAATGCCAGTTCGCCGGCCTTCCACAGGGGCAGCAATGTTCCCAACGATGGATGCAGCGCGAAATAGCCGTCCAGATCATGCGCGCCCTGTTCCGGACCGATGGAAATGGAGCTGCGCAGGCCGCGCAGATTCGCATCGCCATAGGGCTGGAACGCGTCCAGCCCGTCCATCGCCCCGCGCAGGATGATGACGACAAGGCGGTTCTCGCCAGGGGTCGAGGCAAAGGTCATGCTTGACATCCAGGGATGCGCCGCTGCCGAACAGCCGATCACGGCCGCGGATTTCAGGAACAATCGCCGGCTTGGCATGACCCTATCTCCTGTTGAAATCGGCCGAAGACAGCGCGATCACGATGGCATCGCGCACCGATTCGGCGCGCGGCACCGCCCATTTCAGCGGCTCGGACGCGGTATCGCCGAAGGCCGCTGCCAGAAATTCCCGCGGCTCGGGCCTGACACGGTGCAGACGGGGCAGAACCTGCGCGCTCCAGTGGATCCGGGCGGCCAGCCCCTGCGGCGTGATCCAGGAATGGGCCGCCTCTGGCCAGCCGTCCGGGCCGCGCGGCGCGCCCCAGTTCTGCCCCATCAGGGCCATCGGCCTGATGATGCCACGCTGGAAGACGCCGGGCTTCATGTCCAGCAATTGCCGGCCAGTGAACCCCAGGCTTCGCAGGGCCGCGATCACGAAATCATAGGGTTGACGCGCCTTTTCGCGAAATCGCGCGGCCAGTTCCGGTGCCTGGGCCAGCGCCGCGTTGACCACCGCCAGATCGCCGCCGCTTTCGGAATAGGTCGCCGCCAGCCGGTCCACCAGCCCCTGCGGCGGATCGTCCGAGACGAAATGCACGACGAGCTTACGCGCCAGGTGTCGCGCGGTCTCGGGACGCGCGGCCAGATCCGTGATCACCGCGCGAATATCGTCCAGCGAGGCGGGGCCATTGTCGCCGTAGCGGCGCCCCAGGACGGTTTCGGGCCCCGGCTCGGCGCGGGTCGCATCGAAAATGCCGCGGTCACGATGATAGCGCAGCCCGGTCAGCAACTCGGCCAGTTGCCGGACATCGGCCTGCGTGTAGTCCGCACCGACGCCGAGGCTGTGCAGTTCGATCATCTCGCGGGCGAGGTTCTCGTTCAGACCGCCGCCCCGCTTTCGGGCGAAACGGGAATTCGGCCCGACAGAACCCTGCTGGCTGAGATACAGCAGCATCGCGGGATGCGTCTCGGCGGCGAACATCATATCGGCAAAGCTTCCGCCCAGATGGGGGCGGATCGCCTCATCCACCAGGGAAACGCCCAGAAGCCGCCGTTCACTGTTGCCGCCGCGAACGGTGAAGTGATCCGACCAGAACCGGACCAGCCGTTCGCCGAACCCCGCCGGGGCGTCCAGTGCGCGCGCCATTTCGCGGCGCTGCGCCAGCGCGATCATCCGGTCCGAGAGCGCGCCGATGTCGTCGGCTTGTGCGCGGGCCTTGCGGTCACCGGCCTTGGCACGCCGACGCAAGCGCACCAGATCGCGCTGCATCGCGGAAATCGACGCCACGCTGATCGCGTCGGCGTCCGGTCCCGCCCCGGCGACCGAGGCCAGAACCTGCGCCGGATCCACCGGCGCCGCCATCAGCGGCGACAGACCATAGCCCAGCCGGATCGCGGCAAGTTCGGGATAGGCGATCATTCACATCCCCTGCAAAAGCACGGCCCGCCGCAGGCAGGACTGCCCCTGGCGCGGATCGTGGCACAGCAGGCGCGGGGTGTCAGATCACTCTTTTGGCAAGACCCGCAGACGCAGGTCGCGAAGCTGGTCGTTCGCGGGTTCGGAGGGCGCACCCATCATCAGGTCTTCCGCGCGCTGGTTCATCGGGAACATGATGACCTCGCGGATATTCTGCTCATCCGCCAGCAGCATCACGATCCGGTCGATCCCGGCCGCGCAGCCGCCATGCGGCGGCGCGCCAAAGCGGAACGCCTTGACCATGCCGCCAAACCGCTTTTCGACCTCGGATGCGGGATAACCCGCCAGTTCGAAAGCCTTGAACATGATCTCGGGCTTGTGGTTGCGGATCGCACCGCTGACCAGTTCATAGCCGTTGCAGGCCAGGTCGTATTGAAAGCCCTTCACCGCCAGCGGATCGCCATTCAATGCCTCCAGCCCCCCCTGCGGCATGCTGAACGGGTTGTGGCTGAAGTCGATCTTGCCCTCGTCGGTCTTCTCATACATCGGAAAATCGACGATCCAGGCGAATTTGAACTGGTCCTCGACAGTCAGGCCCAGTTCCCGCCCGATCTCGTTGCGGGCGCGGCCGGCCACGGCCTCGAACGCCTCGGGCTTGCCGCCCAGGAAGAAGGCCGCGTCACCCTCGTCCAGGCCCAGCTGCCGGCGGATCGCCTCGGTCCGTTCAGGACCGATATTCTTGGCGATGGGGCCTGCGGCCTCGGTCTGGCCATCCTCACCCTGGCGCCAGAAGATATAGCCCATGCCCGGCAGCCCTTCCTTCTGCGCGAAGGCGTTCATGCGGTCGGCGAATTTGCGGCTGCCGCCGGTGGGCGCGGGAATGGCGCGGATTTCGGTGCCGTCCTGTTCCAGCAGTTTCGCAAAGATCGCAAAGCCCGAGCCGCGGAAATGGTCGCTGACAACCTGCATCTCGATCGGGTTGCGCAGGTCGGGCTTGTCGCTGCCGTATTTCAGCATCGATTCGGCATAGGGGATGCGCGGCCAGTCGGCCTCGACCGGGCGGCCCTTGCCGAATTCCTCGAACAAGCCCTGGATAACCGGCTGAATCGCCTTGAAAACATCCTCTTGTTCGACAAAGGACATCTCGACGTCGAGTTGGTAGAAATCGGTCGGACTGCGGTCGGCGCGCGGGTCTTCGTCGCGAAAGCAGGGCGCGATCTGGAAATAGCGGTCAAAGCCCGCCACCATGATCAGCTGCTTGAATTGCTGCGGCGCCTGCGGCAGCGCGTAGAACTTGCCCGGATGCAGGCGCGACGGCACCAGGAAGTCGCGCGCGCCTTCGGGGCTGGAGGCGGTAATGATCGGCGTCTGGAATTCGGTGAAGCCGGCGTCCCACATGCGGTTGCGCAAGCTGCGGATCACCTGCGAGCGCAGCATGATGTTGTTGTGCAGGCTGTCGCGGCGCAGGTCGAGAAACCGATAGGCCAGCCGGGTTTCCTCGGGGTAGTCCAGATCGCCAAAGACCGGCAGCGGCAGTTCCTCGGCCGGGCCCAGCACCTCCAGATCGGTGGCATAGACTTCGATCTCGCCGGTGGGCAGCTTGGAATTGACCAGTGATGGATCGCGCAGCTTCACCCGGCCGTCGATGCGGATCACCGTCTCGGCGCGCAGCTTTTCCATCGCGGCGAAGGCGGGGCTGTCGCTGTCGGCCAGGACCTGGGTCATGCCGTAATGGTCGCGCAGATCGACAAACAGGACGCCGCCGTGATCGCGGACACGGTGAACCCAGCCGGACAGGCGGACCGCCTCTGCGGCATGGGCGGCGTTCAGATCGGCGCAGGTATGGCTGCGATAGGGGTGCATTGCGGACCTCGTTCGTTCAGCCCCCGCATGAACCGTGCGACAGCGGGGAAGTCAACCGCTCAGAAAGGCCGCACCACGTTGCCGCTGTAGAAATAATAACCCATCCCGACCGCGAACAGGATGTTGCCCGCGACCGCATGCAGCAGCCACGCCGCTGGAAAGCCGTGACGCCGATAGGCCCGCGCAAAGATCCAGCCGCCGATGAAGGTCAGCGCCAGGACGACCGCCGACCAATACATCAGATGCGCGAAGGCGAAGACCGCGGCATTGATGGCAATGCCGGCGCGCCCCTGGGGCAGCACCGGTCCGTAGCGGTGAAAGAAAAGCGCGCGAAAGATCAGTTCCTGCGGCAGCGCGGAAAGAAGCGGATAGAGAGCCCAGATCAGCAACAGGAATTCCGGCCGGGTGCGGGCCAGGACGAACAGCGCCTCGGGGCGGACCAGCCACAGGATCGCGGTGCCGGCGGCCAGCGTCGCGATGGCGATGCCCGCCACCTCCCACCAGGGAATCCGGATGCCGCGGATCAGGCTGGACCAGCGAAATCCGCCGGTCCGCCACAACAGCAACAGGCCCGCCAGCGTGAACAGGAACAGCGCCGGAAACAGCCAGCCTTTCGGCAGAAACAGCGCGATGGCCAGCGGCGTCCCGACATAGAGCGCCGCGAATTCGGCCAGCAGCCGGGGGCGCGGCGCTACCGCGTCAGGCGTGCCGACAGCCATCGTGTCCAGTCGGCCGACGAGCCCGCGAAGGCATTCAGATCGACATTGCCCTCGATGCCCGGCACGATGCCGGTTCCGGTATATTGCCAGAAGGTCCAGTTCTGACCGGGATAGGTCATGCGCGGATGGTCGGCGACCGAGCGCAGCCAGAACTCGGCACGCAGATCGCCCAGCTGGTTCTCGCGGTAGAAATCGACCGTCGTGTAGATGATCGGGCGCTGGCCATAGTAGCGGCCGACGATATCCATGAAGACCGATGCCTCTCGTTTCACCTCGGCGGGCGGCGGGCGGCGTGGACAGGTGTTCGAATTGGTCCATTCGAGATCCAGGACCGGCGGCATGGCGCCGCGTTCGCGCGGGACGTTCTTGATGAACCACTCTGCCTGTTCTTCGCCGGACCGGCAGAAATAGTAATAATGATAGGCGCTGCGCGGCAGGCGCACGGCAGCAGTTTCGCGCCAGTACCGTTGAAAGGCCGGATCGACGTGATCGGCGCCTTCGGTCGCCTTGATGAAGGCGAAGTTGATTCCCGCGCTTCGGACACGGCCCCAGTCGATGTCGCCCTGCCAGCGCGAGATGTCGATACCGTGCACATCCTGATTGTAGGGATGGCCATTGCGCCAGGCATGGGGGCGGCTGTCGCCCAGTTGCGGTGTCTTGCCCGCGGTGTAGGTCGAACCGCCGGGGCCGCCTCCGCCTCCGCCTCCGCCGCGCGGGGGCGTGCGCGAACACGATACCGCCAGCACGAGCAACAGCCCGATCAGGATTTTAGTCAGATGCCTCATATCGCCTGCCCCACGGGATTTGCTGCTGCTCTGCGCCTGTCGGCGGCGCTTGGTGCCGTTATCGCAAAGCCGTGAGGCAAAGTCACCGGGGCGTGACGGTCACGTCTGCGTCAGAAAGCGGACCGGCAGGCGCAGAGGCCAAGGCTTCGCCCGATCAGGCGGGGCAGGATCCCTTTTGCAGCGGCGTATCGCCTTCAGTTGCTGGCCGGCGGGCTATCCGTGGCCGCACCCTCGGTCCCGGCGGCGGGCGCGGCGGCTGCATCCGGATTGCTCACCCCCTCGGCCTGCGTCACGGGCGTTCCCTGGGGCGGTTCGGTGGTCGCGATGCCGTCATCGCCTTCGTTCACACCGGGAAGGAACAACCACCAGGCAAGCGCCGCGACGATCAGCGCCAGCCCGATGGCGATGACCGCCGGCCGGTGATTTCTGGCCGAGCGGCCGGGATCGTTGTCGTTGTGGGACATGGCAAGGCTCCTTTCTGGATCAACATGCAAACGGGAAGGTCAGTTCCGGTCCGGCACCAGCTTTCCAGGGTTCAGGATGTCGCGCGGATCAAGCGCCGTCTTGATCGCGCCCATCACCTGCCAGCCTTCGCCATGTTCGGCCGCCATCAATCCCCGCTTGCCGATGCCCACGCCATGTTCACCGGTAATCGTGCCACCGACGCGCAGCGCGCGTTCGGCCATGCGGGTGGCGATACGCTTGGCCTCGGCGAGTTCGGTCGCATTGCCCGGTTCGACAAGGATCTGAGCGTGAAAATTGCCGTCGCCCACGTGGCCCACGATCGGCCCGATCAGCCCCGCCCCGGCGATATCGGCGGCGGCGGCGGCCACGGCCGCGGGCAGATGCGACATCGGCACGCAAACATCGGTGACCACCCCGGTTGCGCCGGGGCGAAGCGCGCGGCAGGCGTGATAGGCACCATGCCGCATTCGCCACAGGCGGGCGCGATCCTCGGCCGTCACGGCCCAGTCGAAACCCTGTGCGCCGAAATCGCCCGCCAGATCGCCGAATCGCTCCGCATCCTCGCGCACCGCGCCGGGCGAGCCGTGAAATTCCACCATCAGATGCGGCTTTTCGGGCAGGGTGCTGCCGGAATGGGCATTGAAGGCGCGCGCGGTCGCTGCATCGACGAATTCGATCCGGGCCATCGGAATGCCGGACTGGATGGTGGCGCTGACGCATTCGACGGCGTGATCGAGGCTGTCGAAGGCGCAGACTGCGGCGGCGACCTCTTCGGGCTGGCCGTGCAGGCGCAGGGTCAGTTCCGTGATCACGCCCAGCGTGCCTTCGGACCCCACGAAAAGGCCGGTCAGATCATAGCCTGCGCTGGTCTTGGCCGCCCGCGTGCCGGTGCGGATGATGCGCCCGTCGGCCAGCACCACCTGCAAGCCCAGAACGTTGTCGCGCATGGTGCCATAGCGCACTGCGGTCGTGCCGCTGGCACGCGTCGCGGCCATGCCGCCCAGGCTGGCATTGGCGCCTGGATCGACCGGAAAGAACAGGCCCGTCGCCCGCAATTCCATGTTCAGCGCCTCGCGCGTCACGCCCGGTTCGACGCTGACCTGCATGTCCTCGGCGCGGATCTGGACCACCCGGTTCATCCGCGACAGATCCAGCGTCAGGCCGCCGCGCACCGGCAGGGCGTGACCTTCCAGCGACGTGCCCGTTCCCCAGGGAATCACCGAGATCCCGGCCTCGGCACAGATCGCGAGGATGGCCGAGACCTCATCGGCGGTCTCGGGCCAGGCCACGGCGTCGGGCGGCGGGCTTCTGTGGAAGGTTTCGGATTGCGCGTGGTGATCGCGATCCGCATCCGACACCGACAGGCGCGCGCCGAGGATCCTTCGCAATCTTTCGATCAGTTCGTCCCGCAGCGCCATCGGCAAACCCTCGCCCGTGCCAAGTGATTGTTCCGGCGATGAACCTTGGCAAAGCCCACCGCGTTCTGCCATCAACAGGCCAAAGACCTGCCATAATGTCGCGGCAGAGACCAGTCAGACCATGATATCCCGGAAGGACGCCTCTCTGATGAACAATTCGCGAATTTCACCGCTGCGGCCCGACGCGTCGCGCCATGCCGGCCACCGCCTGCCCGATGGCCTGCGCGATGAAACGCCGCGGCGCGCCGATCATGCCTATGTGACGCTGGTCAGCAATCCGGATTATCTGCCGGGGGCCGAGGCCCTGCTGCGTTCGCTGCGCCTGACGGGCTCGAGGGCCGATCTGGTGGTGATGCATCGCGGGCTGAGTGCCGGACAACTGGCGCGGCTGCGGGCGCTGGATGCGCGACTGGTGGCGGCGGACCTGCTGCCGACCTCGGAGGCGTTCGACCAGGCCCATGCCCGCGACGCGCTGCATCGTCGCGCGGCCTTCACCCGTGGGGCCAAGCCGGATTTCCACACGCCCCTGGACAATTTCGTCAAGCTGCGGCTGTGGCAATTGGATTACGACCGCTGCGTCTTCGTGGATGCCGATGCCATCGTGCTGCGCAACGTCGACAAGCTGTTCGAGATGCCGGAATTCTGTGCCGCGCCCAATGTCTATGACGGGCTGGACGGGTTTCTGCGGATGAATTCGGGCGTTTTCACGGCCCGTCCCGATCAGCGCACCCATCGCGAGATGCTGGCGCGGCTGGACCGGCCCGGCGCATTCTGGCGACGAACCGACCAGACCTTCCTGCAGGATTACTTCCCCGACTGGCACGGCCTTTCGATCCACCACAACATGCTGCAATATGTCTGGTTCAACATGCCGCAATTGTGGAGCTGGGACGACATCCGCATCCTGCATTTCCAGTACGAGAAGCCCTGGCAGGAACACGACAAGGCCGATCTGCTGCGGCCCTTGATCCAGCTTTGGCGCGCCATCGCCGCGGGCCAGCCGGTTCCCGACCTGGCCGCCCAGGCCCGCCCCGCCGCCTGATGCGCATCGCGCTGACCGGCGCCAGCGGCATCGTCGGCGGCTTCGCGCTGCGGGCCGCGTTGGCCCAGGGGCATGAGGTGACGGTGCTGGACCGCGCCAGCGGCTATGTCCTGGGCGACGCGCCCGACCTTGCCGGCCACCACGCCCTGGTCCACTGCGCCTTCGCCCATGTCCCGGGCCGCTATCGCGGCGGCGAGGGTGCGGATGCACAGGGATTTCGGCGCGACAATCTGGACGGTTCGATCCGGCTGTTCGATGCGGCGGCGGCCGCGGGCGTGGGCCGGATCCTGTTTTTGTCGTCGCGCGCCGTCCATGATGGCCATCCGCCCGGCATTGCGCTGTTCGATGACCTGCCGCCACGTCCGGCCAATCTCTACGGCGAGGTAAAGGCGCTGGCCGAGGCGCATCTGCGCCGGCTGAGACCGCAGCTTCGGGCGACCTCGATCCGGGCGACAGGCATCTATGGGCCCGGCCCGGCGCAGAAATGGCGCGGACTGATCCGCGACTATCTGGCAGGTCGCGCAATCACGCCGCGCGTCGCGACCGAATTGCACGGCCGGGATCTGGCCTGCGCGATGCTGCTGCTTCTGACACAAGAGACCCCACCCGCCAGCGTCAATGCGTCCGATCTGGTCCTTGACCGCCGCGATCTGCTGGCCGAGGTGCGGGATCTGACGTCCAGCCGCCATCCCCTGCCCCATCGCGCGGATGCGTCGTTGCTGAACGTGCCGGATTGCGCGGCCCTGGCGGCGATGGGCTGGCGGCCCGGCGGCATGACGCTGCTGCGCCAGAGCCTGCCGCGCATGCTTGCGGATCCGTGAGGGTCAGCGTCCGCAGAGATAGGCATGAACCGGCCGGGTCTCGCCCGGCGGCGTGAACTCCAGATGGTCCAGCCGCGCGCCATAGGCGATCAGCCGGATCGGCAGCGTCCGATCCCCGGCCATCCGCATCTCGACCGTGCTTCCCGACAGGCGATATGCGACGGGCAGGGATACGATTTCGGCGCGCGCGCTGATGAAAAGCCCGTATTCGAAGGTGGCCGGGTCGGTGCAGGATTTCGGCGCCTGCCCGCGGGTCAGTCTCAGCATGTCGTCGCGCATGGTCCAGCGACCGATCAGGAAGCCGGGCGGCTGCGGGCGAAATTCGTCGAACCCTTCCAGACGCGCATATTCGGTCAGAAAGGCGTCATATCCCCGAACCTCGCGAAGATCGGTCAGATAGGTTGTCGGATCGGTCTCGCGCAGCCCCTCCAGATAGGCCGCGGCGCGGTGATCCAGTTGCCGCAGCACCAGCAGATAGATCGCGACGGCCGACAGGGCGGCTGCGGCGGCGATCCACTGGACACGGCCAAGTCCGCGCATCCGGCTGAATCTGATCGCGGCCATGTCCTGTCCCTTCCACTGCTTCGCGGGCCGGATGCTGCTTACGGTTTGCATCCGGGCAGGCAAAGGCATAGCAGAGAAGGCGCTGCGAATGGCCCGGACCCGGCCCGCGGCATTCCTACAGGTCGCCGGCCGCGACCACAACCGCCACCGAGAGCCATGACCGATACCGCCACGACCGACCTGCCCGGACTGAACAACGACACCCGCAATGTCTCGTTGATTTCGCTTTCCTTTCTGGCCATCGGCATCGGCATCGTCACGGGCCTGGGCGCGATCCTGCTGCGCTACCTGATCTCGTTCATTCACAACCTGTTCTTTCTGGGCGAATTCTCTTTCGCATATGATGCCAACATCGCCACGCCGCCGGCCCCTTTCGGGCCGCTGGTGATCCTGGCCCCGGTGATCGGCGGGGCGATCGTGCTGTGGCTGGTGCGCCGCTACGCGCCCGAGGCCAAGGGGCACGGCGTGCCCGAGGTGATGGATGCGATCTATTACCGCAACGGCAAGATCCGCCCGCAGGTGGTCGTGATCAAGTCGCTGGCCTCGGCGCTGTCGATCGGATCGGGCGCCTCGGTCGGGCGCGAAGGTCCGATCATCCAGATCGGATCGGGGATCGGATCGGTCCTGGGCGGGCTGGCGCGATTGCGCAGCTGGCAGGTGATCACACTGGTCGCGGCGGGGGCCGGGGCGGGGATCGCGGCGACCTTCAACACGCCGCTTGGCGCGGTGCTGTTCGCGGTCGAACTGATGCTGCCGGAATTCAGCGCACGCACCCTGATCCCGGTCGTCATCGCCACCGGCACCGCAACCTATATCGGCCGACTGGCCTTCGGCATTGCTCCGGCCTTTCTTGTCGCCGCGCATGAGAGGCCGGATCTTGTCGTGCCCCTTTCGGTCGACATGCTGCCTCTCTACGTGATCTTCGGCCTTGTCACGGGGGTCGCCGCGGCCGGTTTCGTGCGCGGTCTCTACATGATCGAGGACGCTTTCGACGGCTGGAAGGCCAATGCCTATCTGAAAAACGCCGCCGGAATGCTGTCGCTGGGCATCCTGATGTATGTGCTTTTGCTGACCACCGGCATGTATCACACGGCGGGCGTCGGCTATGCCACGATCGAGGCGATCCTGACCGGTCAGTTGACCGCGCCGGCCTTCCTGATGCTGCTTTTCGTGCTGAAGTTCCTTGCCACCTCGGTCAGCCTTGGCGCCGGCGCCTCGGGCGGAATCTTCTCGCCCTCGCTGTTTCTGGGCGCAGCACTTGGCGGGGCGTTCGGCGGCGTGCTGGACATCATGTTCCCGAATCTGGGTTTCCATTCGGTCACTTTCGCGCTGATCGGCATGGCCTGCATCGTAGGCGCCTCGACCGGCGGGGCGCTGACCGCCATCGTCATGCTGTTCGAGATGACCGGCGACTACACCATCACGGTCGCGGCGATCATCGCGGTCGTGGTCGCGCTTGGCGTCCGCAAGCAATTGTCGCCCGACGACATCTACACGCTGAAACTGACGCGCCGCGGCCATCGCATCCCGCGCGAATCGCGCGCCCACATGTTCGGCATCCGTCAGATCAAGGAAATCATGTCCCCTGCCGTCGGCGTGATCGAGAAGGCCGAACTCGGCGATCGCGGCAGCGTGGACACATTGCTGGGATCGGAACGGATCTATGCGGTCGTGGTCGAGAACCGCAGCGTCGTCGGCATCGTCCGCGTCCATCCCGAAGATCCGACCAGGCGACACGGCCCCCTGATCGGTCCGGTGGGCTATGCCAAGGAAACCAGTTTTCTCCAGAACGCGATGACGAACATGGCCGACCGCGATCACGCGGCGCTTCTGATTCTGCCCGACAAGACCATGCCACGGCCGGAAAACGTGATCGGCGTGCTGACCCGCGACACCATCGCGGCGGCGGTTCTGCGCGATTATCGCAGCTGAGACGGAATCGGCCGGCGGATCCCGCGCCTCAGGCGCGGCGCATTGCCGCCATGCCCAGAACGCGCGCGCGCTTGCGCGGGTCGCTGTCGAACAGCGCAGCCAGTTGTTCCGTGATCGCACCGGCCAGCTGTTCGGCATCCGTGATGGTGACAGCCCGGTCGTAATAGCGGGTCACATCGTGACCGATGCCGATGGCCAGCAATTCGACGGCGCGTTTCTTCTCGACCATGGCGATCACGTCGCGCAGGTGCTTTTCCAGATAATTGGCCGGATTGACCGACAGGGTCGAATCATCGACCGGCGCGCCGTCCGAGATGACCATCAGGATCTTGCGCGCTTCGGCCCGCTTTGCCAGCCGCCGATGCGCCCATTCCAGCGCCTCGCCGTCGATGTTTTCCTTCAGCAGCCCTTCCTTCATCATCAGGCCCAGATTCGGCCTGACACGACGCCAGGGCGCATCCGCGGGCTTGTAGATGATGTGGCGCAGATCGTTCAGGCGGCCCGGCTGGGACGGACGACCCTGTTTCAACCATTCCTCGCGGGCCTGCCCCCCCTTCCACGCGCGGGTGGTAAAGCCCAGGATCTCGACCTTGACGCTGCACCGTTCCAGCGTCCGGGCCAGCACGTCGGCGCAGATCGCCGCGATCGAGATGGGTCGGCCGCGCATGGAGCCGGAATTGTCGATCAGCAGCGTCACCACGGTATCGCGGAACTCCATGTCCTTTTCGACCTTGAAGCTCAGCGGCGTGGTCGGGTTGGCCACAACGCGGGCCAGGCGGCCGGCATCCAGAACGCCTTCCTCCTTGTCGAATTCCCAGCTGCGGTTCTGCTGCGCCTGAAGGCGGCGTTGCAGTTTGTTGGCCAGCCGGCTGACCGCACCGCGCAGCGGTTCAAGCTGCTTGTCCAGATAGGCGCGCAGACGCTCCAGTTCGGCCGGGTCGGCCAGATCGTCGGCGCGGATTTCCTCGTCCCAGTTCTGCGAGAACACACGGTAATCGGGGCTGGCCTCGCTGACCGGCGGCGGAAGGTCGGGCGGCGCTTCCGCATCCGGCATCTCGGCCTCGTCGGTCAACTCGTCATCGGCCTGATCGTCCATGCTGACCTGGGCCTGACGTTCGTCCTGCTGCTGTTCCTGACTGCGCTCGGGCGAGCCTTCGCCATCCTCGCTGTCATCCTGGTCGCGCGCCTGGTTGTCGCCGGCCTCCTCGTCCTGTTCGGCGTCTTCCTCGGCGGCATCATCCTCGGGTTCGTCGGGATCCTCGCCCAGTTGATCACCATAACCCAGATCGCTGATGGCGCGCCGCGCAAGTCGCGCGAAGGCCGCCTGATCGGCCAGGGTTTCACGAAGATCGCCCAGCGTTTCGCCCGCCTGCTGTTCGATGAAGGGCCGCCACAGATCGGCGACATGCTGCGCACCCACGGGCAGGGCCCGGCCGGTCGCGGCCTGCCGAAGGATATAGCCCGCGGCCACCGACAGTGGCGCATCGGCCGGAGCCTTGATCTGGGCATAACCCTTCTTGTCGGCCTCGGCGCCGATCCTGGCATCGATGTTGGACAGGGCGCCGGGCATGTCGCGCGCGCCCAGAGCCTCGCAGCGGGCGGTTTCCATGGCTTCGTAAATCTCGCGCGCCATCGGACCTGCTGGCGCAAATTTCGCATGGGTCGCCGCGTCGTGATGGCGCATCCGCATCGCAAGGGCATCGGCGGTTCCGCGCGCCAGCAGCACCTCTTGCCGGCCCATGCGACGGCTGATCTGCGGCAGGCGCATCGTGTCGCCGGCGACACCGGACGGATCGGCGCTGAAGGTCACGTTCAACTCATGCTCGTCGGCAAGCGCGCGCGTGGCCTCGGTCAGGGCCTTCTTGAAGGGATCGGCGGGATTGTCGGATGTCTTCATGTCATCCATAGAGCACCGCCCGAGGCGCGGGGCAAGGGGCAGACGCGGCGCCAGGAGGCTGTGCAGGGCCGCACCGCCGCTGTGCGCGGATGCGCAAAAGCCCTTGCAACCGGTCAGGTCGCGATCGCGTTGGTGGGGATATTGCCCAACGAAGAAAGGACAGGTCATGGCCAGACCCCGGATTGCCGTCATCGTCAGTTCCACGCGCGACGCCCGTTTCGCCGACAAGCCCGCGGAGTGGCTTATGGCGCAGGTCGCGGATCACCCTGATCTGGACTTCGAGAAGGTCGACCTGCGCGAACAGAACCTTCCATTCTTCAACGAGGCCGCGTCGAATCTGTGGGTCGAATCCAAGGATCCGAACGCGCTGGCCTGGCAGAGGAAGCTGGACGGTTTCGACGGCTTCATGTTCGTGCTGGCCGAATACAACCACTCGGTCCCCGGGGCGCTGAAGAACGCCATGGATCAGGCCTACAAGGAATGGAACCGCAAGCCGATGACCGCGCTGGCCTATGGCGGCGCGGGGGGCGCGAGGGCGCTGGAGCATCTGCGGATGATCGCCGTGGAATTGCAGATGGCGCCGCTGCGCAATGCGGTCCATATCGGCGGCGGCGATTTCCTCAAGGTTTCTCCCATGGGCGAGGATGCACCGATGAGCGAGATCGAGGATCATCTGGCGGCGTCCCTGAAAGCGACGCTTGAAGATCTTGTCTGGTGGACCAAGGCGTTGAAAGCCGCGCGAGCGGGGTGAATCCGGAGTGACGAAAACAAGAAGGCCGCGCGATTCGGTGAATGCGCGGCCTTTTCGATGAATCCTCGGCTCCGATCAGATCCGGTCCAGCTGATCGTCCATGGCGGCCGCGATCTCGCGGCGGATCACGGCGCGCAGGTTGCGTGAAAAGCGCTGACCCATCTCGCCCTGCAATTCCTCCTGGATCATCTCGCGCAGCAGATCGCGGATGCCCTGCTCTTCCACTTCAGGCTGATGTTGCGGGCTGGCGGGTTCATTGGCTGCCGCGACCGGCGCCTCGGCAGGAACCGGAGAAACGGCTGTTTCCTGCGCCGCCGACCCGGTCGGGATCGATGCGATTTCAGCGGTCGGGCGATGCCAGACCTCGCAGGCCCCCGCGGCGGCGGCAAGCGGCGCGATTCTCGCCTCCGGAACGGGTTCGCTGGCTGCCAGTTCCGGGACCGGATCGGACGCAGATCGTGGCTGGCTGCTTTCGGCAGTCTCTGCCGCGGACTTCCGTTCTGGCAGGGATTTTACCGCGATCGGCGCCGAGTCGTTCATCGCGCCCCCATCCGCCGGTTCGGGGCGCATCCGGGCCTTCCAGTCAAAGGCTTCGGCGAAGGCGTCTTCCTCCATCATGGCCTCGAAATCGTGCAGAGGGGTCGGCCCGGCCGCATCACTGCCCCGGCGCAGGTCCGGCAAAGGATCCTCATCCGAAGCCGATTTCGCATCAATCCCGGCGTTCCGGTCTCTAGGCAAGTCACGCAGCGGACCCGAATTGACCCGGCGGGCCACGTCCAGACGAAGCGGCCGAGGCGCGGGCGGAACCGGCTGATGTGGCGAGGGCGCGGAAAACGACGCTCCGATTCGTCCCGAGAACGAGCCCTCGGGCTGCGGGGTTGTTGCGGACATGTGGCACGCAAGTTCGCTGCCCGGCAATTCCGCCACAGCCTCGGTATCGGCGTGGCGAACAACGCGACCTGCTTCATCGGGCCTTTGCGGCGGCTCGGGGGGCGTTTCCGGCATGATCGGCCTGGGCCGGGCGGCATCGGCGCCATTCGCGGCCTGACCCAGCGGCCAACCCTCCGCCTCGGGCTCGACCGCCGCGTCGCCGAAACGCGACCGCGCCAGTTGTCGGGCAAGAGCGGCGTTTCCACCGTGACGTCGTGCCAGAAATTCGGCCGAATCCTCGTCGATGACACGAGACGCGGTTTCTCGATCGTCGATCAGGCGATCCCGTGCGGCGGACAAAGCTTCATCCTCCGCGATCAGGCGGCGGATGGCGGTCAGCACATCGCCGATATCCTCGGACAGCCGCGCTGCGGACTGGATCTGTCGCTCAGCCATGGGTCACCCCCATGGCGCGGGCGTCATTGCTTGCGGCCGATGGCGCGCAGGACGCGATCAAGGCTTTCGCCCTGCTTGCTGGTATAGGGCGCATCACGCACGGCATTGTAGTATTGTGATGGGTCATAGGTCGGAATCCCAAGTTTCAGGTTTTCTACCGTCAACAGACCCATAGCAGCCAAAAGTTGATAATGTGCTAATTGCAGATTGGATTCGGCGGTGATCTTGTCGGCCCGCGCCTGCAGCAGGGATTGTTCCGAATCCAGCACGTCCAGCGTCGTCCGCGCACCCAGCAGCGCCTCTTCGCGCACACCTTCATAGGCTTGCTGCGCGGCGGTGATCTGCTGGTCGATGGCACCGATCTGCGCCCGCGCCACCTGGATATTGGCCCAGGCTTCGCCGACCTGCTGGCTGATCTGCCGCGATGTGTTCAGCAGCGCCGCCCGCGCCTGGTCGCGCGCGGCCATCGCCTTGCGCTGTGCCGATGGCAGGCGGCCGCCGGAATAGATCGTCTGGTTCAATTGCACCCCAACAGAGGCAGTGGCACGATTGTCGTAGACGCCGGAAAACGTGCTGGGACTGCGGGTCACGCCCACGCCGAGATTGCCCGACAAGGTGGGATTGCGTTCGGCCGCGGCGGCCGCCACGCCCAGTTCGGCGGCGGCGGCCTGACGCTGGGCCTGAAGGATCGCCGGATGGTTCTTCTGCGCAATGGCCCGCGCGGCATTGACCGATGCCGGCAGTTTGGGCAGCGGCGGCGGCGCGCTCAGGCCGGTGGGTTTCCGCCCGGTCGCCGCCAGATAGCCTTCGCGCGCGATTTCAAGTTGACCCTGCGCGGAGGCCAGCGCCGCCTGGGTCGCGGCCAGTTGCGCATCGGCCAGGGCCACATCGGTCACGGTGATCTCGCCCACGTCAAAGCGATCCTGCGCGGCCTGCCTTTCGCGCGACAGAACCCCGACCGAATTCTGCTGCAAGGCCACCTGCTCGGTGGCGCGGCGAACCTCGAAAAAGGAGGCTGTGGCATCAAGCAGAACGTTCTGTTCGACATTCACCAGCGCCTGCCGCGTGGCCATTACCTGTTCCTTGGCGGAATCGATGGCAAGCTGCGATCTGCCCCAGTCGTAGAGCGTCATTTCAGCCCCGATCTGCAACGAGGTCGATCGCGTCGTCAGCCCGCCCTCGCTTTGCTGCACGTCATGGCTGGCGATCCACTGGACCACGGGGCGAAGCTGGGCGATCGCGCTGGCGACATCCTCGTCCGCCGCCCGCAGCACGGCCCGGTTCTGATCCATCAGCGCCGAATCGCGATAGGCCGCAACCATCGTGTCGGCCAGGGACTGGGCGCGCGCGGGAAGGGCGATCGCGCCGCCCAGGATCGATGACAGGACAAGCGCGCGAAAACAGGTGCGAAAGATCACAGGCTGAACCTCCGTTCGCGGGTAAAGCCCGGCAAGAGCGGGGCATGGGCGTTGAAGGCATAGCGCCAGTTCACGCGGTCGTTCAGGCGATGGCCGATGCGGACAACGCCCAGCCGTCCCTCGTCGAACAGAGCCGCGATGCGGCCGCCTTCCTTCAACTGGTCTTCAATGGCGGCCGGAACCTGCTGGACCGCGCCCTCGATCAGGATGGCGTCATAGGGCCCTTGACGCGCTGCGCCTTCGGATAGCGGTCCCTCGAGCACGGCGACGTTGAAGACATCGGCCTCGGCCAGCCGGCGTTCGGCCTCGGCGGCCATGTCGGCGTCGTCCTCGATGGCGACGACCGCCTCGGCCATGCGCGCCATCACGGCCGCGGAATACCCATATCCACACCCCAGATCCAGAATCAGGTCATCCGGCTGGATGTCCAGCGCGTCCACCATCTTGGCCAGTGTCCGCGGCTCCAGCAGGACACGGCCGCGTCCGATATCCAGATTCTCGCCGGAATAGGCCACGGCGCGGCGGCCGGCGGGAACGAATTCCTCGCGGGGAACAGCCAGCATCGCTTCGATCACCGGGAATTTCGTGACATCGTTGGGACGAACCTGGGTATCCACCATCATGGTGCGGCGCGCGGCGAAATCGGTCATGTCGGGCCCTTATGCGACCTGCTTTGTCTGCTTACTGCCACGATTCCGGGATGCGGGCAACGCCGCTCATTCCCGTCTTGCGCCGTCAGCGCCGATCCACTAAATCATTCGCACTCTGAAGATCGGTGGGTTGGCGGAGTGGTTACGCACCGGATTGCAAATCCGTGAAGACCGGTTCGATTCCGGTACCCACCTCCAGAAAGTCCCCTGATCGACGCGCAGCATTCCCGCCCGGCAAGGGTGGCCGGGCCCTTTCTGCACCTTCCGGTCCGGGGTGGGGCACATTTACTTGCGCCCGCCTGCCGCCTAGGAGGGAATGGCGGCATTCCGACTGCGACCGGCCGCGAGAACCGCCGCGAGACGAAGCCGATGATCTATGCCGCCACGACCCGCCTTGTCGAAGCCGCCTTGCGGCTGCGGGTCGCGTTGGGCGGCCAGGCCGACTTGCGGCAGCGGCTGGCGATCGGCGCCCCGCCCGCCCGCTGCCGGATCTGGTTCCACGGCGCCTCGGTGGGCGAGTTGCAGTCCGGACAGGAGATCATCCTGGAACTGGCCCGGCGCCTGCCGGTGCTTGTCACCGCCAATACCGAAACCGGCCGGGATCTTGCGGCAGGCTGGGGCCTTTCCGCCCGGCTGGCTCCGCTGGATTCGCCCGCGGCGCTGTCGCGTTTCCTAGACGCGGCGCGGCCGGGTCTGCTGGTGACGCTGGAAAACGAATTCTGGCCGCTTCGGTCGCGGATGCTGGCGCAACGGGGGATCGCGCAGGCCATGATCGGCGCACGGATGTCGGCCCGTTCGGCGGCGACATGGCGGCGGCTGCCCGGCATCATTGGTCCGATGCTGACCCGCCTTGCCGCGCTTTCGGCGCAGGACGCGGCCAGCGAGACGCGGCTGTGCGACCTGGGGCTCGACCCCGCGTGCCTGTTGCCGCGCCTCGACCTGAAATTGCTGGCACCGGCGCGGATCACCCCGCCCCCCGACAACCGGCGGCGCGACCGGACCATCCTTGCCGCCTCGACCCACGAGGGCGAGGAGGCCACGATCCTCGACGCCTGGATTGCAGCCCGCCGCGCGCATCCCGACCTTCGCCTGATCCTGGCCATCCGTCACCCCCGGCGCGGCGACGAGGTCGCGGCGCTGATCGCCGCCCGCGGCCTGCCCGTCGCCCGCGTTTCGCGGGGCGCCGCGACAGCGCCGCTGCTGCTGGCCGACACGTTGGGCGAGATGCCGCGCTGGTATGACCAGGCGGGAATCTGCATCGTCGGCGGGTCGCTGGCCGATCGTGGCGGCCACACGCCCTGGGAACCGGCGGCCCATCGCTGCGCCATTCTGCATGGCCCGCATGTCGCGAATTTCACCGAAAGCTATGGCGCGCTTCATGCTCAGGACGCGGCACTGGCGGTGACCAGCACGTCACTTCCGGCGCAGATCATCGGCCTGGCGGGCGATGGCGCCCGTGCCCGCGCTCTGGGCCGGGCCGCACGCGGAGTGCTGGAGGCGGAGGCGCGCGACCCGTCGGCGCTGATCGACAGGCTCGCCAATCTTGCGCAGGACCGCGCGGATCACGATATAGCCCGCATGAGCAAGACGGAGCCGCGATGATCCGCTACAGCCTGCGCTGCGACCAGGGCCATGATTTCGATGGCTGGTTTCGTTCGTCCGATGCGTTCGAGACGATGCGCGACTCGGCGCGGCTGTCCTGCGCGCAATGCGGATCGACCAGCGTTGAAAAGACCCTGATGAGCCCCTCGGTGGCGGCAAAGACGGCCAGACCCCTGTCCGCGCCCGTCAATCCGGCCCAGGCCGCATTGGACCGACTGCGCCGCCATGTCGAGAAGAATTCCGATTATGTCGGACTGAAATTCGCCGACGAGGCGCGCGCCATGCATGAAGGCCGCAGTCCGGGCCGCGCCATCCACGGCGAGGCGCGCCCGGACGAGGCGAAAAAGCTGATCGAGGACGGAGTTCCGATCGCGCCGCTGCCTTTCCTTCCGCGCCAGAAATCCAACTGAACCGGCACCTTCGCACTCTTGGAAAATACCTCGGGGGTCGTCGCGGAACGCGACGAGGGGGCAGCGCCCCCTGCCGCCCCCGTCACCCGCCTTGCCTCTTGCGGTTTCATCCCCCCGCCCATACAAGCCGCGCCGAAAGAAACCCTTGGCTGGAGGCCCGCGATGCCGCTTCTGGTGATGAAATTCGGCGGCACCTCGGTCGCCGATCTGGACCGGATCAGGAATGCCGCCGCGAAGGTGCAGCGCGAGGTCGAGCGCGGCCATGACGTCATCGTCATCGTCAGCGCCATGTCCGGCAAGACCAACGAGCTGGTCGGCTGGGTCGAGAAGACCTCGCCGCTGTTTGATGCGCGCGAATATGATGCCGTGGTCAGTTCGGGCGAGAACGTCACCGCCGGATTGATGGCGCTGACGCTTCAGGAAATGGGCGTTCCGGCGCGCAGCTGGCAGGGCTGGCAGGTGCCGATCAACACCACCGCGCAACATTCCGCGGCGCGTTTCGTCGATATCCCGCGCGGCAATCTGGATCAGAAGTTCGCCGAAGGCTTCCGGGTCGCGGTGGTCGCGGGTTTCCAGGGTCTGGCGCCCGATGGCCGGATCACCACGCTGGGCCGGGGCGGATCGGACACGACCGCCGTGGCCTTCGCGGCCGCCTTCGACGCCGAACGCTGCGACATCTATACCGATGTCGATGGCATCTACACGACCGACCCGCGCATCACCTCGAAAGCGCGCAAGCTGGACAGGATCGCGTTCGAGGAGATGCTGGAACTGGCCAGTCTTGGCGCGAAGGTGCTGCAGACCCGCTCGGTCGAGCTGGCGATGCGCTACAAGGTGCGGCTGCGCGTGTTATCCTCGTTCGAGGACACGACCGAAGATTCGGGCACGCTGGTCTGCGATGAGGGAGAAATCATGGAATCGAAAGTCGTCAATGGCGTCGCCTATTCCCGCGAGGAAGCCAAGATCACCCTTGTCACGGTCGAGGACCGTCCCGGCATTTCCGCCGGCATCTTCGCGCCCCTGGCGGATGCGGGCGTGAACGTGGACATGATCGTGCAGAACATCTCCGAGAAGAATTTCGAACATCACCAGGGCTCGGTCACGGACATGACCTTCTCGGTGCCGATCAATCAGGTGGATCGCGCCAAGCGCGCCATGGAACAGGCCCGCGCCGCGGGCACGGTTTCGTATGACGAATTGATCGTCGATACCGAGGTCGCCAAGGTCAGCGTGGTGGGCATCGGGATGCGCAGCCATGCCGGCGTCGCAGCCCGGATGTTCAAGGCCCTTGCCGAGGAAAACATCAACATCAAGGTCATCGCCACCAGCGAAATCAAGATTTCCGTTCTGATCGACCGCAAATATATGGAACTGGCCGTTCAGGCGCTGCATGATGCCTTCGGCCTCGAAGCGGCCTGATCCCCTCGGGTGATCCCGAACCGACAGGCCCTCGGGCCGGACGCGACGACGGAAGGCGGGAAGGCATTGCAGGACCGCAAGGACAGTGATTCGCGCAAGCTGCTGCGGCGGCTGAAGGAAATTCTGGCCGCCGCCGGCGACGGTCAGGACAGGCTTGACCAGATCACCCACAACATTGCCGATTCGATGGGCACCGATGTGTGCTCGATCTATCTGTTTCGCGACCCCGAGACGCTGGAGCTTTGCGCCACCGAAGGTCTGCGCGCCGAGGCCGTTCACCAGACCAGGCTGAGGCTGGGCGAAGGCCTGGTCGGGCGCGTCGCACGGACCGGCCGCTACATGAACACCGCCGACGCGCCCGCGATGCCCGGATTCCGCTTCATGCCCGAAACCGGCGAAGAGGTCTTTCCCAGCTTTCTCGGCGTGCCGATCCAGCGCGTGGGCGAGAAACTGGGCGTTCTGGTCGTGCAGTCGCGCGATGCCCGCCTGTTCAGCGATGACGAGGTCTACGGCCTGGAAGTGGTGGCAATGGTGCTGGCGGAAATGACCGAACTGGGCGCCTTCCAGGGCACCCAGGCCGACAGCCTGCCGCAGGCCCACCGCTTTCCGCTGATGCTGCGCGGCACCACCGGACAGGAAGGCGCGGCCGAGGGTCATGTCTGGCTGCACGAGCCGCGCGTGGTCATCGCCAACCCCGTCGGCGACGATCCCGAAACCGAAAGGGCGCGGCTGCACGAGGGCGTGGAACGGCTGCGGGAACGGGTCGATTCGATGGTCGCCGCCGCCGACATGGGGGCCGATGGCGATCACACGGCCGTTTTGGAAACCTATCGCATGTTCGCCCATTCGCGGTCCTGGCTGAAGCGGATGGAAGAAGACATCCAACTGGGCCTTTCCGCCGAAGCGGCGGTCGAGAAGGAACAATCCGCTGCCCGTGCACGGCTGGAAATGTCGGCCGATCCCTATCTTCGCGACCGCCTGCATGATCTGGACGACCTGTCCAACCGGCTGTTGCGGATCCTGACCGGACAGGGCGTCGATACAGGCGCCGAGATGCCCGCGGATCCGATCCTGATCGCCCGCAATATCGGCCCCGCCGAATTGCTGGAATACGGACGGCGGCTGAAGGGCGTGGTGCTGGAGGAAGGATCGGTCGGCTCTCACGCGGCGATCGTGGCGCGGGCGCTGGCGATTCCACTGGTCATCCACGCCGCCCGCATCACGACCGAGGCGCTGAATGGCGATCCGATCCTCGTCGATGGCGATCAGGGCATTGTCCATCTGCGCCCCGAGGACACGGTGGCGCTGGCCTTTCGCGACAAGATGGCGATGCAGGCCGAGGCTCAGAACCGCTATGCCAGCCTGCGCCGGCTTCCCGCGACCGGCAGTTGCGGCACCACGATCCAGCTTTACATGAATGCGGGCCTGATGGCCGACCTGCCCTCGCTGGAAGGGTCGGGGGCCGAGGGCGTGGGCCTGTTCCGGACCGAATTGCAGTTCCTGATCCGCAACCACGTCCCGCGACGGGGAGAACTGGCCGAATTGTATCGCCGGGTCATGGACAACGCCAAGGGCAAGCAGGTGATGTTCCGGACGCTGGACATCGGGTCGGACAAGGTGCTGCCCTACATGAAGCCCCAGGACGAGCCCAACCCGGCGATGGGCTGGCGCGCGATCCGTGTCGGCCTGGACAAGCGTGGCATTCTGCGGATGCAGCTTCAGGCGCTGATCCGGGCGGCCGCCGGACGCCCCTTGCACGTCATGTTCCCCTTCATCGCCGATATCAGCGAATACGAGGACGCCTATCGCATCCTCATGCAGGAAATGTCGCGAGAACAGCGGGTGGGCCGTGACCTGCCGACCGACATTCGCGTGGGCGCGATGCTCGAGACGCCCTCGCTGGCCTTCGCTCCGAAAAAGTTCTTCGAGATGTGCGACTTCGTCTCGATCGGCGGCAACGACCTGAAGCAGTTCTTCTACGCGGCCGACCGCGAAAACGAACGCGTCCGACGCCGATATGACACGCTGAACGTGCCCTTTCTCGCATTGCTGCGCCAGATCGTGCTGCGCTGCGAAGAGGCGCGCGTGCCGCTGTCCTTCTGCGGCGAGGATGCCGGCCGCCCGATCGAGGCATTGACCTTTGCGGCCCTGGGCATCCGACGCCTGTCGATGCGTCCGGCCTCGATCGGCCCGGTCAAGCATCTGATCCGTCGCGTCTCGATCGCCGATCTTCGGCAGGTCATCGACGAGGCCGAGGCATCGGGAATGCACAACCTGCGCCGGCCGGTGACCGAATGGCTGGCCCGACAATAGGCGGAAAATCGCCCGAATCGCCCCTGGGCGCGATCGGGCGACGCCACACACAACTCAGGGTCGCTTTTCCGGCGACCGACGCGACTTGTTGCGCTGCGGCGCAGTCCCTATACTGAACCGGCTCTTGCGAACTGCCTCCAAAGATGAAGCGACGAAATTTCCTCAATGCCGCCACGGCGCTGGCAGCCGGCAGCGTCTTTGCCGCGACGCCGGCCCAGGCACAATCGAGTTCTGACGAATCGACGATCGACACGCCGCCCGAAGGCGCAAGGACGGATTTCGGTTTCGAAGACGTGGCCGCGATCGCCGCCAAACGGGCCGAAGCCGTTCATGAGCAGCCGGTGGCGAAACTGGTGGGCAGCTTCGCGGACCTGAATTATGACCAGTATCGCGGTATAAGGTTCCGGCGCGACGCCGATCCGCTGAGCGATCAGAACCAGTTCGGCATGGACCTGCTGCCGCCAGGCGCGATCTTTTATGAGCCGATCGGCATCAACATCGTGCGCGACGGAGTTCCGCAGAAGTTCGAATTCGATCCGCGCCTGCTGGATTTCGATCCGGCCCAGTTTCCCGACGGCGCGAACCTGGACGATATCGGCGACATGGGATGGTCGGGTTTCCGGCTTCGCACGCGGCTGAACCGGCCCGACGTGATGGACGAATTCGCGGTTTTCCAGGGCGCAAGCTATTTTCGCGCCGTCGCGCGCGGCACCCTCTATGGCCTGTCGGCGCGGGGTCTGGCGATCAAGACCGGCAGCCCGGATGGCGAAGAATTTCCGCTGTTCACCGATTTCTGGATCCACCGCCCCTCGGAGGGATCCGAATGGGTGCGCATTCACGCGCTTCTGGACAGCAAGTCGGTGACGGGCGCCTATCAGTTCGACATCAATCCCGGCGCGGTGACGATGGTTCGGACGCGGCTTGCGCTGTTTCCGCGCGTCGATCTGCAAAATACCGGCATCGCGCCGTTGACTTCGATGTTCTGGTTCAGCCCGGCCAGCCGGCGCGCGGTGGACGATTACCGCCCCGCCGTGCATGACAGCGACGGCTTGCAGATGCATACCGGCGCCGGCCAGGCATTGTGGCGCAGCCTTGCCTCGCACAAGAACCTGCAGATTTCGTCCTTCGTGGACAAGTCTCCGCGCGGCTTCGGCCTGATCCAGCGCAACCGCGACTTCGGCGATTATCAGGACGCCGAGGCGATGTATAACCAGCGCCCCTCGGCCTGGATCCAGCCCGAAAGCGACTGGGGCGAGGGCGAGGTCCGCCTGATCGAAATCCCGGTCGAAAACGAGTTCAACGACAATATCGTCACCTACTGGCTGCCCAAGGATCCGCTGGCGCGCGGCAAGCGGCACGATTTCCGCTATCGTCTCAGTTTCGCGCCGCTGCCGCCGAACGACATGCCGCTGGCCAAGGTGCGCCAGGTCCGTTCCGGACAATCCATCAACAACAAGGATCTGCGCAGCTTCGTGGTCGATTTCGACCTGTCCCTGTTCGGCGGCGAGATGCCGGAATCGAAGGTCACGACATCGGCCGGGACGATCGTCCATGCCTACCTGAAGACGCTTGCCGATCAGGGCGTCCTGCGGCTGGCCTTCGAATTCGAGCCGGGCGACGCCACCGTGGCCGACCTGCAGGCGCTTCTGACCGACAAGCAGGGGGTCGCCCTCAGCGAATCCTGGCTGGCGCGCTGGTCGGCATGATTGCGGCGCCGTCCTCTGCCGAGGCTGGCGGCCCGGTTCCACCCGAATCGCCGATCGCCATGCCGGTGCAGGACTTTCGGACCCTGCCCGCAACTCGGCGGCTGCGCCGAACCGAATCCGCGCGGGTCTGGCTGGCCCGGCTGATCACCTTCGGCGGAACCGCCGCGATCGCCGTCATCGGCTTCATGCAGATGCTGGAGGCCTTCGGCGACAAGCCGACGCCGATGCAGCTTGCGCTTTTGGCATTGTTCGTGCCCACCTTCGCCTGGGTCGGATTTTCCTTCTGCGGTCTGCTGGCGGGGCTGTTCGCGCCCCGGCTGACGACGCCAGACGGCCCCAATGATGCCCGCATCGTCGTGGTGATGCCCGTCTATCACGAGAATGCCGCCCAAAGCCTGGGCCTGCTGACAGCCCTGGCCAAGGGGCTGGAGCAGACCGGCATCGCGAACCGAGCCGAAATCTTCGTTCTGTCCGACAGCCGCGATCCTGCCGTTGCGGTCAACGAAAGCCTGATCGTCGCGGCTGCCCGCGACGCCTCGCCGGTGCCGATCTGGTATCGCCGGCGCGAAACGAACGAGGATCGCAAATCCGGCAACCTGGCCGAATTCATCCGCCGCTGGGGCGGGCGCTACGATCAGATGGTGGTGCTGGATGCAGACAGCGTGCTGTCCGCAGAAACCATTCGCGATCTGTCCGCGCGCATGAATGCCGATCCCGATCTGGGCCTGATCCAGACCATGCCGATCCTGGTCGGCGGCGAGACCATCTTTGCCCGGCTGACCCAGTTCGCCGGCCGGGTCTATGGCCCGATGATCGCGCGCGGCGTTTCGGCCTGGTCGGGCGATACGGGCAATTACTGGGGCCACAACGCGATCATCCGGGTGGCGGCCTTTGCCCAAGCCTGCGGCTTGCCGCGCCTGTCGGGCAAACCGCCCTTTGGCGGCACCATTCTCAGCCACGATTTCGTCGAGGCTGCCGCTCTGTGCCGCGCCGGCTGGAAGGTGCGGCTGGACCATGACCTGCGCGGCAGCTACGAGGGTTGCCCGCCGACGCTGCTGGACATGGCCGCGCGCGAACGCCGCTGGGCGCAGGGCAATCTGCAACATGCGCGCCTCTTCGGGATCAAGGGCGCCCGGGCCATCAGCCTGGTGCATTTCGCCATAGGCATCCTGGGTTTTCTGATGAGCCCGATCTGGCTGGCGCTGCTGCTGGTCGGTCTGGTCCTGTCGGCCACGGTGCTGCTGTCCACGCCCGAATATTTCCCGAACGCCTATCAGCTTTTTCCGGACTGGCCGGTCTTCGATGCCCGCCGGATGCTGTATCTGTTCATCGCGGCGATGGCGCTGCTGCTGCTGCCCAGACTGATCGCGACCTTGCGCGCCTGGTCGCGGCCGCTGGCGCGCAATTCCGGCGGACCGGTCCGCATCTTTGCCAGCGCGCTGTTCGAGATCCTGCTATCGGCCCTGATCGCGCCGGTCCAGATGCTGATCCAGACCCGCCAGATCTTCGAAATCCTGCGCGGCCGCGACAGCGGCTGGAACGCACAAGAACGGGCCGGCTCGATGCCCGGCTGGGAGGTTGTGATCGCGCGGCACTGGATTCACGTGCTGCTGGGCGTCGCCACGCTGCTGGTGCTGGCGCAGTTCTCGCCGACGCAACTGATCTGGCTGTCGCCGATTCTTGCCGGCCTGATCCTGTCGCCGCTGACATCCCGGCTGTCGGCAAGCCCGGTCTTCGGCCGCTGGGCACGGATGAACGGCCTGCTGGTCACACCCGAGGAACGCGATTATCCCCCGATCCTGACCGAGGCCAGCGCGGCGATCCGCGCCCTGCCGCGCCCCCTGCCCGGCCGTGCGGCGATCATGCAACTGGCACAGCATCCCGACCGTATGGCGCATCACCTGGCCATGCTGACTTCGCTGCCCGACCGCCCTGTGGCCGAGCGGCTGCCGCAGATCACCGCCGGGGCAAAGATCGCCAATGCCGCGGGCCGCGAACAGGCGCTTGATCTTCTGAACCCGGAAGAAACCGAAGCGTTGATATCCGATGCCGCGCTGTTGCGGCGATGGAGCGCGCTGCCTGAATGAACCGCCTGATCGTTCTCGACATGCTGCGCGGTTACGCGCTGATCTGCATCATGATCGACCATATGCCAATCTCGATCCTGCGGCGGTTCACGCTTGCCAATTTCTCGGTCTTCGACGCAGCAGAACTGTTCGTCCTGCTGTCGGGCTTTCTGGTCGGCCTGGTCTGGCATTCGGTCGAGGAGCGGGACGGATTGCGCAGCGCCCAATGGCGCTTTGCACGGCGCTCGTTCGAGGTCTGGCGGGCGCTGGTTCTGGGCGGGGTGATCATGGCGCTGGTTTCGGCCGGGCTGCTGGCGCTGGACATGTCCCATACCGCGGTCTGGAACCAGTATGCCGAATGGGTGGTCGAGAACCCGCTGGGCTATTCCGGCGTGCTGGCGACGATGTGGTTGCAGCCAAACCTTCTGGACGTGCTGGCGCTGTACGTCATCCTGATCGTTTCGGCGCCGCTGCTGGTGCCGCTGCTGCGGCGCTGGCCCATCAGCTTCGCGATCGGATCGCTGGTCCTGTGGTGGTTCGCGCCGCTGCTCAACCAGATCATCCCGAACCACAGCCGCGCGGGCCTGCTTTTCAACCCGTTCGGCTGGCAGATGCTGTTCTATTCGGGCATCGCGATGGCGCTGTTCCGCGATCGGATCATGCGGACGCTGATGCCGCATCGGCGGCTTCTGACGATCCTTGCAGCGGGCATGTTCCTGTTCGGCACCGCGATCGTGATCGGGGCCAAGATCGGCGAGCCCGCGAAAGAATTCCGCGACGCGCTGAAGCTGATCTATGGCGAAATCAACAAATGGGACCTGGACGGCACACGCTATCTGGCGATTCTCGCCGCGACCTGGCTGGTCGCGGTGCCCCTGGCCCGGCCCATGGCGTGGCTGGCCGCGACCGTGCCGGGTGTCGCCATGCAGCAGATCGGTCGCGGCGGGCTTTGGGCATTCGTCGCCAGTGTTCTGCTGTCGGTGATCGGCGACGCCTTCCAGTTGAACCCGGAAGGTCAGGGCGTCCTGCGACGCCTGACGGTCGATCTCTGGTCGATCACGGCGCTTTGGTGGGTATCCGTGGCCTGGCTGCGCTTTGGGGCGCCGCGGCTGAAAAGAAAGACGCCGCGCCGAACCTGACCTGTCGGGACAGGCAGAAATGACCCTCGGGTGCGGGAACAGCCATGCGTCCGGACTGCCCGGCTGCCAGCCACTTCATCAGGCAGCCTTTCCTGCTTGCCGGCTGCAAACGATCACTGACATCGGCCCGCTGCAACACGGGGCGTAAATCCATCCCCCCTTCTCGATAACTTTTGCGCTGAAATTCGCTCAATGGTTGCACCTCGGGAGATTGACTTTCGAATTCCCGTCCCGGAAGAGGTCGGAGGACGCAGCTTCCGAGGCCATCGGGTGAACGAGGTGGGCGTCTTCTCGCCCGAAGAGGAGGACGACCTGAAATGTCGCAATATCTGTCGCAACTCGCCGGAAAGCGCATCGTCGTCACCGGAGGAGTCGGATCGGTCGGCCGGGCGATCGTGGAGAAACTTGCCGCAAGCCCGGTCGGACATGTTCGCGTGATCGACAACAACGAAAGCGGCCTGTTCGACATGGAAATGGACTTTGCCGGCCCCAAGGGCAAGGCGGGGCTCGACTTCTTCCACGCCGACATCACCGACGAACGCGAGATGAGGCGCACCTTCGACGGCATGGATCTGTGTTTTCACTGTGCCGCGCTGAAACACGTGCCGTCTTGCGAACGCAGCCCGTTTTCGGCCGTGAAGGTCAACATCGAGGGTGTCGAGGTCGTCGGCCGCGTCGCGCAGATGCAGGGACTTGAAAAGGTCATCTTCACCTCTTCCGACAAGGCGGTGAACCCGACCAATGTCATGGGCACATCGAAGCTGATGGGAGAGCGGCTGTTCACGTCGATGAACTTTCTCACCCATTCGGATTCGCCGACGCTGTTTTCCTCGACCCGTTTCGGCAACGTGCTGGGATCGCGCGGTTCGGTGGTGCCGCTGTTCGCGCAGCAGATTGCCGCGGGCGGGCCCGTGCGCGTCACCGACAGGCGCATGACGCGTTTCGTCATGACCATGCAACAATCGGCCGATCTGGTGATCGGCAGCATGGTCCTGGCCCGGGGCGGCGAAGTATTCATCACCAAGATGCCTGTCCTGCGGATCGTCGATCTGGCACGGGTCATGATACAGCACCTGGCACCGGCCTACGGGCATGATCCCCGATCGATCGGTATCGAGATCACCGGTTCGCGCCCCGGTGAAAAACTGTGGGAAGAGCTTTCAACGGACGAAGAGGCGAACCGGCTTCTGGAAAGCGACGATTTCCTGATCGTCATGCCGGCCGGTCATACGGCTGAACAGCGGCGGCAGAAATATGCCTTTGACGAAATCGGGGCACGGCCAAGCGGCATCGTCTATCACTCGGACCGCGAGGCGGCGATCGGCGACGATCAGATCTGGGCGCTGCTGATGCGCGATGGCGTACTTCCCGAAAGCGTTGTCGCAAGGCTGGTCACCGCCGGCACGGTTCCACAACTCGAGACACTCTGAAGGAAGCGTGATGCGGATTTTGATCCTGGGCGGGGACGGCTATATCGGTTGGCCGACCGCGATGAAACTTGCCGCGGCCGGGCATCAGGTGATGGCCGTCGACAATTATCTGCGACGCCGGCTGATGCGAGAGATCGATTGCGACGCGTTGTTCGATGTGCCAAACCTTCACGAAAGGGCGCGCCTGTGGGCGGACCGCTCGGGCAAGGAGCTGGCGGTCCGGATCGGCGATCTGGACGACTGGACCTTCATAGCCGCGATCTTCGAGGAATTCGTTCCCGACGCGATCATCCACTATGCCGAACAACCCTCGGCGCCCTATTCGATGATGGATCGGGCTGCGGCCCGGCTGACGCTGGACAACAACCTGGGCGTGACCTTCAACATCATCCACGCGATGAACCAGTTCACCCCCGATGCTCATCTGATCAAGCTGGGAACGATGGGCGAATATGGCACGCCGAACATCGATATCGAGGAAGGCTGGATCGATATCGAGCACAAGGGACGCAAGGATCGGTTCCTGTTCCCGCGCGCGGCCGGATCGTTCTATCACACGACGAAAGTGCTCGATACGGACATGCTGTGGTTCTATGTCCGCGTCTGGGGGCTGCGTGTAACGGATCTGATGCAGGGCCCGGTCTATGGGCTGGCGACCGACGAAAGCGCCGATGACGACCGGCTGTATTCGTTCCTGAACTACGACGAGGTTTTCGGCACCGTCCTGAACCGTTTCATGGTTCAGGCGGTGGCGGGCTATCCTCTGACCGTCTATGGCAAGGGCGGGCAGACACGCGGATATCTGCATCTCAAGGATGCGCTGCAATGCGTGAAGCTGGCCGTCGAAACCCCGGCCGAGCCGGGCGAGTTGCGCATCTTCAACCAGTTCGTCGAAACGTTCAGCGTCAACGATCTGGCCGAACATGTCCGGCAGTCGGGGCAAAGGCTGGGGCTGAACGTGCAGATTGAATCGCTTCCCAATCCGCGCAAGGAGGCCGAGGAGCATTACTACAATCCCGCCCATACCGGGCTTCTGGATCTGGGTCTTCAGCCCAACAGGCTGACCCCCGAGATCATGGACCGGATGATCGGCCTGACGATGAAGTATCGCGATCAGATCGTGCCCGAACGGATCTTCCGCGGGGTGAAGTGGCGCCGCTGATGCCCGACGATGGCGACACGATCGGCCCGGCGGAAACCCAGCAGCCGGATGCAGGGTGACGATGGATGCCGAACCGCCCCCCGCCATCGCCGCCGAACGGCTTCGGCGTGTCCGCAGGCAGTTGACGGCGGGCGGTCTGGATTCCGCCGAAACGCTGGCGCAGCTGGCATTGCGGCGCGATCCCTCGTCGGTCGAGGCGGTCTTGCTGCTTGCGCGGGCGGCAGAGTTGCGTCAGGGGCCGAAGGCCAAGGCCGACCTGCTTCATCGCCATCTGCCGGCGGTCAGGGACGATCTGCCACTGCGCCGTCACCTGGCCGATGCGCTGTGGCAAGGCGGCGATGTCGCGGGCGCCGTTTCGGTGGCCCAGGACATCATCGACGGCGGACGCGGCGATGTTCAGGATCATCTGCTGATCGGTCGAGGCAGGATCCGTCAGGGCGATCTGGAGGGGGCGCAGCGCGCGGCGGACGCGGCGCGGATGCTGGCGCCCGAACGACCGCGGCCATGGCTGCAACTGGCGCGCATCGCGCTGCTGCGCGACGGCGCCGAGGCGCGGGCGCGCATCCTGTCGCACTATCTTGACGAAATCGGCGATTCCCCCGTCATCAGGCGCGATCTGGCCGAGACGCTGTGCGACCTGGGCGCCGCCGAGGCGGCACGGGAACACCTGTCGCGGATCGCGGCGCAGGGTCTCACGACATCGAGAGACCATTTGTTGCAGGCGCGCATCGCGCTGGCAAAGGCGGATCTGGCGGCAGCCGAAAGCCAAGCCCGAACGGCGGCACGTCTTGCACCCGATCAGCCGGACCCGGTGCTGATGCTGGCCCGCATCGCGCATCTGAAGGACGGCGTGGCTGGCCGGGTCCGGGTTCTGCAAGGCTGCGCCGAACCGGCCCGCCACAGCTTTCGCATCCGCATGAACACCGCCCAGACCCTGATCACCGCCCGTCGGCGCGACGAGGCCAGGCAAGTTGCCGAGGCGATCGAGCCGCGAAACTGTTCCGACCGGCAGTTGTTTCTGCTGGCGTCGATCCTGCATCAGTGCGACGCGCAGGCAAGAGCCGCGACGTGTCTCGACCTCATCGACCCCGATGGGGGACTGGGAAACACATTGCTGCTGTTTCAGGCCCTCGAAGGTAGTCTTTCGGCCGACAACGCGCTGGTCTCGTGCGCGGACCGAAACCTGCTGCCCGACTTGCATTCGCGCGCCCTGGACATCCTTGCCGCGCCGCCCCCCCTGCGTGGTCGTCTGAATGACGCGATTGATCTCGACCGCGAGGCGGACCGGCTGGCCAGACGATATGCCTCCGCCGCTGCCTATTTCGGATTGCCCTCAGAGGGTCCGTCACCTCTGGTCAGCATCCTTGCGCCGATCCATCGACGCCAGGACGAGGAAAATCTGGCGAAACAGATTGAAAGACAGGATTATCCCGCGCTGGAGGCGGTGATCGTCTGCAGCGGAGATGACGTCGATCCCAAACGCCTGTCGCATCGGCTTGCCGGCTGTTCCGGCCTCTCGAGGACCAGGATCCTGTCCTTGCGGGGCGGAACTTCGCTGTCCGCGGCCCTCAATATGGGGGTCGCGGCCTCGCGGGGCGATCTGATCGCCCGGTTCGATGCCGACGACATTTATCTGGACGACTATCTGTCGCGATCCATCCGATTCATGCAGGCAATGTCGGCTGATCTCTGTGGCAAGCCCGAAATCTTCGTCCATTTCGAGAAGATCGGCGGCACGATCCTGTACGATTTCTGCCCCCAGGACTACCAGCCCTGGGCGGGTTCGCGCGATGTCGTCGGCAGCGGATCAAGCCTGATCGTGACCCGGGCCGCGGCCGAAAGACTGTCGTTCGCCGAGGAACTTGCAGAGGGCGAGGATCGCGATTTCTACAGGCGCGCCCTGTTCCACGGCTTTCGGGTCCTGTTCGCGCCGCCTTTCGGTCATCTCGTCATCCGGAAATCCGGCGAACGGCACACATGGCAGCAAAGCGAGGCAAGGCTGCTGCTGGAGGCACAGCCCCGCGCGCCGATGTTTGCCGGAACCGCCGTCGAAGCCGAAAGCGTCATGCGGAATCTTCAAACCGCAATTCGTGCGCGGCTTGGCCCGGAATGACGGCCGGCGGATGCAAACCGCGGCCGTCGCCCGGGCGATGCGCGTTGACGCGCCCGAAAAAGCGTAATATCCACCCCGCGACCGTTCCGTCTGTCTTCCCGGACGTGTTGCGGATCTTGCCGTAACAGGATCGGTGGACAGCCGGGCCCGGCGCCCGCACGTCTGAAATCTTTGCGCGGGTGTGGCGGAACTGGTAGACGCACCAGATTTAGGTTCTGGCGCCGCAAGGCGTGGGGGTTCGAGTCCCTTCACCCGCACCAAGCATCATCCCGGCGCCTCTGCCGCCAGGGCAATGCCCCGTTCGGACGCTGCGCGCGCCCGCAGCCGTCCCGCGCCCAGTCCGCTGCGCAGGAACCGCGACAGCGCGTCGATGGCGACGGTCACCATGCCCGTCGCCAGCAGGATCAGCACGGCGCGGTCAAGGCGCAATTGCGAAATCGCGTCATCCAGATAAAAGCCCAGCGTGGCGACGCCCAGAATCCCGACGATTGCACTTTCCCGGATGATGATCTCCCACCGGTAGAGACAGAGCGCGACAAATTGCCCGAAAAGTCGCGGCACGATCTCCCAGCCCCACAGGGTCAGACCGCGCGGCGCATCGGCGCGCAGGGCCAGCCCGCCGGCCTGCCGGCCCAGCAGATGGGCGATGATCGCGCCATTATGCAGGCCAAGCGCCAGGATCGCGGGCAGCATCGAAGGGCCGAAGACCTGCAGAAAGAGATAGGCCAGCATGTATTCGGGAAAGCTGCGCAGGACGACCAGAAACAGATGGCCCGGAATGGCGACGAGCCGGCCGGTGACGCGCGGCACGATCAGCGCCTGCCCGCAAAAGGCAACGAGCCCGGCAAGGATCAGGGCCAGTTGCGCCACCACCAGCGTTGCGGCGAGGCCCGGCAGGATCGACCCCGCGACCAGATCCCACAACCACGGTCCCAGCCCCGCCGGATCGCCCTGCCGCAGCGGCGCGGGCACGATGTCGCTGGTCAGGAACCGCCACAGCGCGCCCTGCCCCATCGGTGGCGCATCGACACGGACCAGCACGATTCCGGCCGCGATCAGCCATGCCCAGACCGCATGCGGGCGCATCCACAGACGGATCGTCGCGATCAGCGCGATATAGACCGCCATGATCGCGCCCGCCGCTGCATAATTGCCCTGACGAAAGAAGCTGTCCAGTTGAAAGCCCAGCGTCGGCAGGCCGACAAAACCCAGCACGGCCGAGGACCGCAGACCGCATTCCAGCCGGTAAAGGGTGTAGGTTGCCATCTCGCGCCGCGCCAGCGGCATTCGGGCCCACAGGAACCGGCTCAGCGGATCCACCCGGGCGCCAAGCCAGTCCGAGGGCCGCCGGTCGGATTCGTCGAGGATTTCGGATAGAACCTTCGCGAAGATCCCGGCATAGGGCAGCGCGATGGCGAGGATTCCGGTGGTGACGCCGATCCCGGCGATCTGCATCAGGATCAGCGCCCAGAACAATTCGTGGACCGAACGCAGGGCGATGGCCAGCCAGCGCACCGGACGAAGACGATAAAACGGCGCCATCATCAGGCCGGCCACGGCCCCCCCCGCCACGCCGGCGATGGCGAAGGCCAGGGTCAGGGCGATGGCGCGCATGATCCGTTCGACGGCGCCGAAATCCGGCGACAGAAACCCCATCCCCATGCGCGACAGCGCGGCCCAGGGATCGTTTCCCGCCAGGGTGAGATCGGCGAAGGGCAGGCAGACAAGCCCCGCGATCAGAAAGCCCGCGACAATGCCGCGGCGCGTGATCGGCCTAGCGCGCATATAGCGCCTCGATCGCGGCGGTCTTTGCATCCTGGGCCGGCATGTCCAGCGCGATCCGGCCGCCATCCAGTCCGATCAGCCGCGTGGCAAAGGTCAGGGCGACCGACACATCGTGCAGCGCAAGGATCGAGGTCGGAAAGGTCGTTCCGATCAGGCCGGCCAGCGCCTGGGCCTGAACCGGATCGACGGCGGAAAGCGGCTCGTCCGCGACCAGCACGTCGCCGCCCCGATACAGCGCCCGCGCCAGTGCAACGCGCTGTTTCTGACCGCCCGACAGCGCCTCGACCGGGCGCTCGGCCTCGGGCGTCAGGCCGACGCGGGCCAGAACCTTCAGCGCCGCCGCGCGATCGGTCCGGCGCGGGCGGATCAGCGTCGCAAGATTGTAGAGCGCGCCGTGATCGTCCAGCCGTCCCATCAGCACGTTGTGCAGCGCCGAAAGCTGCGGCACCAGCGCATGGTCCTGCGGAACCAGCGCCACCCGCAGCCCGCGATCCAGCAGGGCCTGCCGGATCGCCGCCAGAAGCGTGGACTTGCCCGCCCCGCTTCGTCCCAGCAGCGCGACCCGCTGACCGGATTCGACATCCAGCGTGACGTCGCGCAGGACAGGCGCGGCGCCATAGCCCAGATCGGCGGCAATCAGCAGTTGCAAGACCTACTCCAGCAGATCCAGTTCGCGGCCTATTGTCTCGATCGGGACGTAATCGTCATTGCCGGCGGCGATGAAGGCACTGCGCGGGAAGGCCGCAAGCAGCTCCGCATCGGCCATGCCCAGCAGCGCGGCCTGCACCTTGTCGGTGAAGCCCTCGCCCCAGCGGGCATCGACATCACCACGGATCGTCCAGTTGTAATCGGGATAGGAAGGCGTCTTCCAGATCACCTTCGCCGTCTCGATTTCCGGCGCGTTTTCGGCCACGGCCTGATCGTAGACGGCAAAATTCAGCGCGCCGATCTGCCATGCCCCGGATGCGACCAACCGCAGCGTCTGGCTGTGATCGCCGGAAAAGCCGACGCGGCTGAAAAAATCGTCGGGCGCCTGCCCGGTTTTCTCGCGGATGTAATATTCCGGCATCAGTCGACCCGAGGTCGAGGTCTTGGCGCCGAAGGTGAAGGTCATGCCCCTGGCGGCCAGGGGAAAGTCGTCGGATCGGGTCAGGCCGGTTTCGGTATTGGCGATGAAATAGGTGACGAATCGCCGGTCCTCGGCGCCTTGCGCGATGGCGCGGGCCCCCGGAACCAGCAGCCGCGCCTGAACCCCGGACAGCCCGCCGAACCACGCCAGTTGCACCTGATCGTTGCGAAATGCGGTGACGGCGGCGGGATAGGACTTCACCGGGACGAATTTCACCGGGACGCCCAGCCGGTCGGACAGGTAGGCCGCGACCTTGCCGAACCGCTCTGTCAGGCGGGTTTCGTCCTCGTCCGGGATGGCGCTGAAATACAGCGTCTGCTGTGCATGGGCGGCGCCGATGCCAAGGGTCAGGGCAAGGGCGAACAGGATCGGGCGAAGGAAAAGGCGCATCGGAAACGGCTCCGGCATCGAATTCGGGAGGGGGCTGATAGCCGGCGGGCCGCCGGGATGCCAGACCCCGTTTGCCACGCGCCGTGTCGATGATCCGGCCCGACGGGCAAGCCGGAATCCTGTCCGGCCCAAGCGCAGCCTGCGCATCGGATGATCACCTCCGACGCTAGCAGATGTTCCGCGAAGAGTGAAGATCGGCCGATCCGTTTCGCTTGACTTGGCGTGCCGCCATCAGCAGCATGGAAATCGTACCTATCATACTGACAGGCAACAGGAGGGTCACATGAATATCGAACTCTCGCGCCGCGGCTTTCTGAGGCTGGCGGGTGCTGGGGTTGCGGCGACCTCGCTGGGGGCAATGGGCTTCGGCGAAGCAGAGGCGGCCGAGGCGGCGCATGTGCGCGCCTTCAAGCTGACCACGACCACGGAAACGCGCAACACCTGCACCTATTGTTCGGTCGCCTGCGGCATCATCATGTATTCCAAGGGCGACGTGAAGGCCGGCGAAAAGGCCGATCTTCTGCATATCGAGGGCGATGCCGACCATCCGACCAATCGCGGAACCCTGTGCCCCAAGGGCGCGGCGCTGAGGGATTTCGTGCAGGCCGAAACCCGGCTGACCCGTCCCCGCTATCGCGCCGCGGGTGCGACCGAGTTCCAGGACATCAGCTGGGACGACGCACTGAACAAGATCGCGCGCGCGCTGAAGGACGACCGCGACGCCAATCTGGTGCAGGTCAACGAGGCGGGCGTGCCGGTCAACCGCTGGACGACCACCGGCTTCCTGGCCGCCTCGGCCACCACGAACGAGACCGCATGGCTGACCTACAAGGCCGTCCGGTCGATGGGAATCGTCGGCTTCGACAACCAGGCACGCGTCTGACACGGCCCTACGGTAGCCAGTTTGGCTCCAACTTTTGGCCGTGGCGCGATGACCAACGCCTGGACCGACATCAAGAACACCGATCTGGTGATCGTGATGGGCGGCAATGCCGCCGAAGCCCATCCCTGCGGGTTCAAATGGGTCACCGAAGCCAAGGACAATCGCGGCGCCAAGCTGATCGTGGTCGATCCGCGCTATACCCGCACGGCCAGCGTGTCCGACTTCTACGCCCCGATCCGTCCGGGCAGCGACATCGCCTTCCTGATGGGCGTGATCCGCTGGTGTATCGCCAATGACAAGGTGCAGTGGGAATACGTCACGAACTTCACGAACGCCGCCCTTCTGGTAAAGGACGAGTTTGGCTGGTCGGATGGCCTGTTCACCGGCTATGACGAGGAAAAGCGCGACTACGACAAGGAAAGCTGGGACTACAAGAAGGACGCCGACGGCTACGCGCAGGTCGACATGACCCTGAAAGACCCGCGCTGTGTCTGGAACCTTCTGAAGGCCCATGTCGATGTCTACACGCCCGAATTCGTCGAGAATGTCTGCGGCACGCCGAAGGACAGGTTCCTGACCATCTGCGAGATGATCGGCGAATGCAGCGCGCGCGACAAGGTGATGACCTCGATGTATGCGCTTGGCTGGACGCAGCATTCCAAGGGTGCGCAGAACATCCGCGGGATGGCCATGTTGCAGCTGATCCTGGGCAATATCGGGATGCGCGGGGGCGGGATGAACGCGCTGCGCGGCCATTCCAACATCCAGGGCCTGACCGATCTGGGCCTGATGTCGAACCTGATCCCCGGCTATCTCAACATCCCGACGGAAAAGGAACCCGACTGGCAGACCTACATGTCCAGCCGGAACTTCACGCCGCTGCGACCGGGGCAGACCAGCTACTGGCAGAACTATTCGAAATTCATGGTCAGCTTCATGAAGGCCATGTGGGGCGATGCCGCGACCCAGGACACCGACTGGGCCTATCACTACCTGCCCAAGCTGGACGTGCCGACCTATGACGTGCTGCGCATGTTCGAACTGATGAAGCAGGGGCGGATCAACAACTACTTCTGCCAGGGCTTCAACCCGCTGATGGCGTTCCCCGACCGCACCAAGCTGACCGAGGCGCTGTCGAATCTGAAACTGCTGGTCGTCATGGACCCGCTGGAGACGGAAACCGCGCATTTCTGGCAAAATCACGGCGTCCATAACGAGGTGGACAGCGCCTCGATCCAGACCGAGGTTCTGGAACTGCCGACCACCTGCTTTGCCGAGGACGAAGGCGCGCTGGTCAATTCGGGCCGCTGGCTGCAATGGCACTGGCCGGGGGCGACGCCGCCGGGCGAGGCCAGGAACGACACCTGGATCATGGCCAACATCTTCCAGCGGGTGCGCAAGCTCTATGAGGACGAGGGCGGGATATTCCCGGAACCGATCCTCAATCTGACCTGGAACTATCAGGATCCGCTCAGCCCCTCGCCCGAGGAACTGGCCAGGGAAATGAACGGCCGCGCCCTGCGCGACGTTCCCGACCCGGCCAATCCCGGCGCCACCCTGGTCGCGGCGGGCAAGCAGCTGAAGAACTTTTCGCAATTGCAGGACGATGGCTCGACCATGTGCGGTTGCTGGATCTTCTCGGGCTGCTGGAACGAGGACGGCAACAACATGGCGCGGCGGGACAATTCCGATCCGGGCGATACCGGCCTGTTCCTGAACTGGTCCTTCTCCTGGCCGCTGAACCGGCGCATCCTGTATAACCGGGCCTCGGCCGATCTTCAGGGCAAGCCCTGGGATCCGGACCGCAAGCTGATCGAATGGACCGGCGAGAAATGGGAAGGCTACGACGTTCCCGATATCGGACTGACCTCGAAGCCCGGCGAAGTCATGCCCTTCATCATGAACCCCGAGGGAACGGGGCGGCTGTTCACGCGGGGAATGATGCGGGACGGTCCCTTCCCCAGCCACATGGAGCCCTTCGAAAGCCCGCTGGCCAACGTGCTGAACCCGAAGATGCGCGGAAATCCGGTCAGCCGGATCTTCGTGAACGATGCCGAGGCACTGGGCACCAGCGACGAGTTTCCCTTTGTCGCGACCTCGTATCGCCTGACCGAGCATTTCCACTACTGGACCAAGCACAACAAGGTGAACGCCTCGCTTCAGCCGGAATTCTTCGTCGAGATCAGCGAGGAACTGGCAGCCGAGAAGGGCATCGCCAAAGGCGGCCGCGTCCGTGTCTGGGGCAAGCGCGGCCAGGTCTGGGCCAAGGCCGTCGTGACCAGGCGGATCAAGCCGATGCAATGCGACGGCAAGACCATCCATGTCGTCGGGATTCCGCTTCACTGGGGCTTCATGGGTGTGGCCAAGAAGGGCTGGGGGCCGAACAGCCTGACGCCCTTTGTTGGCGACGCCAACGTGGAAACGCCTGAATTCAAGGCGTTCCTTGTCAATATCGAACCCGCAGCAGAGGAGCCGGTGGCATGACCGAGACCGCACCTCAACCGACCACGGCGGCAGCAAACCCACCGGTTCAACCGATGGAATCGAACCTGCTGCCGTCGGATGTCGTCCGCGCCTCGGCGACGCCGGACCTGCCTCAGCCGACGCGGCAATTGACCAAGATCGCCAAGTTGATCGATGTCAGCAAGTGTATCGGCTGCAAGGCCTGCCAGGCCGCCTGCGTGGAATGGAACGACACCAATCCCGCGATCGGCGAGAACACCGGCGTTTACGAGAACCCGCATGATCTGACGCCCGACATGTTCACGCTGATGCGCTTCAGCGAATGGGACAACCCCGCCACGAACGAACTGGAATGGCTGATCCGCAAGGATGGCTGCATGCATTGCGAGGATCCGGGCTGCCTGAAGGCCTGCCCGGCGCCCGGCGCCATCGTGCAGTATTCCAACGGCATCGTCGATTTCATCCACGAGAACTGCATCGGCTGCGGCTATTGCGTGACCGGCTGTCCCTTCGACATTCCGCGTATCAGCAAGGTCGACAACACAAGCTACAAATGCACCTTGTGTTCGGACCGGGTGGCGGTGGGACAGGGCCCGGCCTGCGCCAAGGCATGCCCGACCAAGGCGATCGTCTTCGGCACCAAAGAAGACATGGTCGCCCATGCCAACGACCGGGTCGAGGATCTGAAATCGCGCGGCTACGAAAATGCCGGCATCTATGATCCCCAGGGCGTCGGCGGCACGCATGTCTTCTACGTGCTGCACCATGCCGACAAGCCCTCGCTGTACAGCGACCTGCCCGACAATCCGCGCATCTCGCCCATCGTCGAGGGCTGGAAGGGCGTCACCAAGACCGCGGGCATGGCGGTGATGGGGGTCGCGGCGGCGGGCGCGGTATTGATGGGCCTGTTCTCCCGCAACAAGGTCGAACCCGAGGAAGAAATCGCCGCCGAGCGGCTGGTCAGGGATCGGGAGGAATTGTGATGCGTCGGCCCCTCTATTCCGAACGCGGCGATCACATCGAAAGCGCCGATCCGGTCCGCGTCAGCCGATATCGCGGCCTCACCCGGTTGAACCACTGGGTGACGGCGATCTCGCTCATCGTGCTGGCGCTGTCGGGCCTCGCCTTCTTTTCGCCCTATCTCTATTTCCTGACCTGGCTTTTCGGCGGCGGGCAGATCGCCCGCTGGCTGCATCCCTTCGTCGGCGTTCTGCTGTTCTTCAGCTTCCTGCTGCTGTTCGTGCAGATGTGGCGGCTGAACCTGCCCAAGCCCGAAGACACGACCTGGGTCGCCAATATCGGCGATGTGGTCACCGGCCATGAAGAGCGGTTGCCCGAACTGGGCAAATACAATGCCGGGCAGAAGTTCATCTTCTGGGCCATGACCATCCTGATCGTGGTCCTGATCGTGTCCGGCATCATGATGTGGGAACAATATTTCGCCGAGTTCGTTCCGATCCCCGTGCGCCGCGTCGCCACGCTGATCCATTCCCTGTCGGCGGTGGCGATCATCCTTGTCTTCATCCTGCACGTCTTCGCGGCCTTCTGGGTGCGCGGAACGCTACGCGCGATGACGCAGGGCGACGTGACCGGCGGCTGGGCCTGGCGACATCACCGCAAATGGCTGCGAGAGGTCGCTGGACGCGAAGGCCGCGACGCGGCAGAGTAGCGCGACCCTCAAACCAGTGGCCGGTCCGGCCCGGAGATACCATGACTGCGACAACTCAGCCCGACCCATCCGTCATCGGCGGCGTTCCGACGCCGCCGCTGGCATTTCTGCCCGATCCGGACAGGCTGTTCGCCACCCGCGCGCGGCGCTTTGCCTTTCTGGCAGAACATGATCCGCGTCTTGGACCCTACCTGTCCTTTCTGGCCGAACTGACCGGGTTGCAGGCCCGTCTGATCGACGAACTGCCCGCGCCCGAACCGATCCGGTCGGCCGCGATCCAGCAGGCGCGCACCCACCGGATGCCGCCGATCGACCGTGGCGATCTGGCGACCGACGAAATGCTGCACGAAACCCTGATGACGCTTTGCGATCAGGCCCAGCCCATTCCCATGCCCGAACCCGCGAAGCTGGCCTTGCAGGCGGTCCTGGCGTCGGATCTGGCCGACCGGCACTGGCTGCTGGAAAACATTCTCGCCGATCGCATCCCCGAGGATGCCGCCGCCCCGCATCTGTTCGCCGCCGCCGCCGTGCAGGTTCACATGGCGCGCCTGGCCGCGACGCTGGACGCGAAGGCGCTGGTTCCGATCCGCACCGGCATCTGTCCGGCCTGCGGCGGCCGGCCGGCGACCTCGACCGTGATGGCGGCGCAGGGCATCGAGAATTTGCGCTATGCCACCTGCGCCTGCTGCGCGACCCGCTGGAACGAGGTGCGCATCAAGTGCCTGTGCTGCGGATCGAACAAGGCGATCAGCTATCGCGCCGCGGAAAGCGACGAGGCCGCAGTGCGGGCCGAGGTCTGTTCGGAATGCCGGTCCTGGGTCAAGATTTTCTACCTTGCCAGGAATCACAGCCTCGATGCCATCGCCGATGATGTCGGCTCGCTGGGGCTGGATTTGCTGATGAAGGAAACCGATTTCAGCCGGGGCGGCATCAACCCCTATCTGGCCGGATATTGATGCAGGGCTTTCGCGCCCTGCCCTCGGTCGATCAGCTTCTGCAATCGGAAACCGGACTGGGGCTGATCGCGGAACATGGCCGCGCCATGGTGACGCGGACCGCCCGCGCGCGGCTTGATCTGGCCCGTGCCGCGATCCGGCAGGGCGCCGATGGCGCGGTCGAGGCGGCCCGCCTGCCGCATCTGCTGGCCGCCGATCTGGCCGCGGCGGCGCAATCCGGCCTGCGCCCGATCCTGAACCTGACCGGCACGATCCTGCATACCAATCTGGGCCGCGCCATCCTTGCCCCCGAGGCGATCGAGGCCGGCGCGACGGCCATGGCCGCGCCGGTGGCGCTGGAATTCGATCTGCGCAGCGGCGGTCGCGGCCAGCGCGACGATCACCTGCGCGATCTTCTGTGCGAGCTGACCGGGGCCGATGATGCCACCATCGTCAACAACAACGCCGCCGCCGTCCTGATCGCGCTGAACACGCTGGCCCGGGACCGCGAGGCCATCGTCTCGCGCGGCGAACTGATCGAGATCGGCGGCGCCTTCCGGATGCCTGACATCATGGGCCGCGCGGGCGCCTGTCTGGTCGAGGTCGGCACCACCAACCGCACCCATACCCGCGACTACGAGGATGCGATCACGCCACGAACCGGCGTCATCATGAAGGTCCATACCTCGAACTACCGGATCGAGGGCTTCACCGCCGAGGTTCCGGGCCCGCAGCTTGCGCGGATCGCCACCCGTTCGGCGGTGCCGCTGCTGAACGATCTGGGCGCCGGCTCGCTGGTCGACCTGTCCCGCTGGGGCCTGCGGCGCGAGCCGACCGTGGCCGAGGCGGTGGCCGATGGGGCGGATCTTGTCACCTTCTCGGGGGACAAGCTGCTGGGCGGGCCGCAGGCAGGCTTCATCGTCGGCCGGCGCGACCTGATCGCACGGATCAACCGGAATCCGCTGAAGCGCGCCCTGCGACTGGACAAGATCCGCATCGCGGCGATGCAGGCCACCTTGCGGCTTTATCGCGACCCAGACCGGCTGATGGAGCGATTGCCGGTGCTGCGGTTTCTGGCCCGCCCGCAATCCGAGATCGCAGCACAGGCGCAAAGGCTGGCCCCGCAAGTGGCGGTCCTGCTGGCTCCGCTGGGATACGAGGCGGAGGTTTGCGCGTGCAGCAGCCAGATCGGGTCGGGCGCACTGCCGGTCGATACGATCGCTTCGGCCGGGCTGCGGCTGACCGGCGCGGGCGGCGATGCGCCGGACCGGCTTTCGGCCCGGCTGCGCGCCCTGCCCCGACCCGTCATCGGCCATATCCACGATGGCGCGATGGTGCTGGACCTGCGCTGTCTCGAGGATGACGACACGCTGCTGACGGCGCTGGCCGCGCTATGATCGTCGGGACCGCTGGCCACATCGACCACGGCAAGACGGCGCTGGTGAAGGCGCTGACCGGCACCGATGCCGACCGGCTGGCCGAGGAAAAGGCGCGCGGCATCACCATCGACCTGGGTTTCGCCTATACCGACCTGAGCGGCGGCGCGATCACCGGCTTTGTCGATGTGCCGGGGCACGAAAAGCTGATCCACACCATGCTGGCCGGGGCCGGCGGGATCGACCTCGCGCTGCTGGTCGTCGCCGCCGATGATGGCGTCATGCCGCAGACGCGCGAACATCTGGCGATCCTCGATCTTCTGGGCATCACGCGCGGGATCGTCGCCCTGACCAAGGCCGATCTGGCCGATGACGCACGCCGCGTGGAACTCCGCGCCCAGATCCGCGCGACGCTGGCGCCGACCGGACTGGCCAACGCCGCCATAGTCCCGGTCTCGTCCCTGACCGGCGAGGGGATTGCGCCGCTGCGCCGTCTGCTGATCGAGGCCGAGGCCGCCACCGCGCCACGGCGGGACGACGCCCCGTTCCGGCTGGCCGTGGATCGAAGCTTCACCCTTGCGGGTGTCGGCACCGTCGTCACCGGCACGGTCATCAGCGGGCGCGTCGATATCGGCGATCCGGTCACGATCAGCCCGCGGGGCCTGGCGGCGCGGGTGCGTGGCATCCACAGCCAGAACCGGCCCGCCGAGACAGGATCGGCCGGACAACGCTGCGCACTGAACCTGTCGGGCGAGGGGATCGGGAAAGATGCCGTCGCTCGCGGAGACATGATCCTGTCACCACCGCTTCACGCCCCAACCGACCGCATCGACGCCTGGCTGGATGTGATGGCGAACGAACCGAAATCCATCGGAAACTGGTTTCCCGCCCGCCTGCACACCCACGCGGCCGAGGCCGGCGCGCGGATCGTGCCATTGTCGGAACCGATTCCGCCCGGCGCCAGCGGCCCGGTCCAGATCGTGCTGGATCGCCCGGTCGCCGCCGCGATCGGGGACCGCTTCATCCTGCGCGACGTTTCGGCCAGCCGGTCGCTTGGCGGCGGTGTCTTCCTGGACCTGCGTCCGCCGGCCCGCAAAAGGCGCGCAGCGGCAAGGCTGGCGCTGATCGAGGCTGCGCGCGACCGGAATGACGGCGCCGCCCTTGCCGCGATGCTGGCCGTCGCGCCGGTCGATCTGCCGGTCTTCACGCGGGATCGGGCCCTCTCGATTCCGGACGCGCAGAACGCGATCCGAACCGCGGGCGCGGTCATCCTGGGCGATCTGGCCCTGTCGCACGATCACCTGGACGGGCTGCGGACGCAGTTGCAACAGGCGTTGGCCCGATTTCACGAACAGAACCCCGACATGGCGGGCCTGGGCCGCGAAAAACTGCGCCTGGCGCTGACGCCGCGCCTGCCCAAGCCCGAATTCCTGTCCTTTCTGCGCGACGAGGCCGGGGCCGGGCGCGCGGTCATGGACGGTGCCTTTCTGCGCCTGCCCGGTCACGAGGTTCGCCTGTCGCCCGAGGATGAGGCGCTGTGGCTGCGCATCGTCCCGGCCCTGACAGGCGATGGCCGTTTCCGCCCGCCGCGCGTCCGCGATTTCGCGACCGAGACGGGTGTGGAGGAACGCGAGGTGCGGCGGGTGCTGAAGCTGACGCAGAAGCTGGGGCGCACCGACCAGATCGCGCATGACCATTTCTTCGCCCGCACCGTCACTGCCGAAATGGTGGCTATCGCGGTCGATGTCGCGGCGAAGACCGAAGACGGCTGGTTCGGCGCCCCTGCCTTCCGCGACAGGATGGGTAACGGACGCAAGGTCGCCATCGAGATCCTGGATTTTCTGGATCGCCTTGGGGTCACCTTGCGCCGCGGCGATTTGCGTCGCATCAATCCCCACAGGGTGGATCTGTTCGGCACGGCGGAACAGCGCGATGGAAGGGAATCGTCCCCGGTGGGGCGGCCGGACTTCAAATCCGGTTGGGGCAGCGAGCCTGTCCCGGGTGGGTTCGACTCCCATTCCCTTCCGCCAGAAAAGCGGCGGGGCTGACGCGCGGCTCTGGATTCCGGCTCGAACGGATCGGTCCCGCAGGCCCGGAACCGAAGGCGCGTTGTCCTTGCGCCCCGGCAGGCCGCCCGCATGGCGGTATGGGCCGCGATCCGTGATGCAACCGGCCGCGGAATCGGGTTGCGCAGGCCGCCCCCCGGCCATCGCCCCCCCCCGGCGAAAGTCTGTTTCGGGCGGCCTAATGTCGCAACCGGCGTATCGGGCGGATCTTGCGCAGCTATTCTGCGCCCAGATGTCAGGTGCGGCCGCGGAACTCGAGCCAAGGCCGATAATTGGGAAGCCGGTGAAAATCCGGAACTGCCCCCGCAACGGTAAGGAGCGAACGGCCACGACAAGAGCCACTGGAGTCAAGCCTCCGGGAAGGCGTCGGGTCGGCGGCATGGCCGAAGCCCCAAGTCCGGAAACCAGCCAGACATGACGTCAAACCGCGGGCGGCGGCAGAGGCGATCCTGCGTCGCGCCATCTCATCGGCGCGGGGCCGATCCCGTCTGCCGCGCCCCTCAGCACATCGCCGGAGATGTCCGGCAACGGAGAAAGAGGCCATGACCGCAGAGGCCAAAGCACGCGACCTGCTGAACCGGCGCGAACCGAATCATTCGCTGGAACGGGCGTTCTATACGGATGCCGATCTTCATGCGATCGATCTGGAACAGATTTTCTATCGCGACTGGTTGTATGCCGCACCGTCCTGCGCGCTACCCAAGGCGGGAAGCTATGTCACCCATCAGGTCGGCGCCTACCGGCTGATGATCGTGCGCGGCGCGGACAGGGTGATCCGGGCGTTCCACAATACCTGCCGGCATCGCGGCTCGATCATCTGCAAGGGCGCTTCGGGCCACGTGCCGAAACTGGTCTGCCCCTATCATCAATGGACCTACGAACTGGACGGCCGCCTGATCTGGGCGCGGGACATGGGGCCGGATTTCGATGCCACGAAACACGGGTTGAAGGCGATCCATTGCCGCGAAGTGTCGGGGCTGGTCTATCTGTGCCTGGCCGAGGAGGCCCCGGATTTCGACGCCTTCGCCGCCATGGCCCAGCCCTATCTGGCGTCGCACGATCTGGATCAGGCCAAGATCGCCCATCAATCGACCATCATCGAGAACGGCAACTGGAAGCTGGTCTGGGAAAACAACCGCGAATGTTATCATTGCGGCGGCAACCACCCGGCCCTGTGCCGCACCTTCCCCGACGATCCGGTGATCAGCGGAATCGAGGAAGGCGGCCCCCCGCCCCATCTTCAGGCGCATTTCCGGCGTTGCGAGGCGGCCGGAATGCCCGCGCAGTTCCGCATCGCGGAGAGCGGACAATACCGCTTTGCCCGGATGCCGCTGAAGGTCGGGGCAAAAAGCTATACCATGACCGGCGATCCGGCCGTGAGACGCCGGCTGGGTCGGGTGCCCTTCGACGACGCGGGCGCGCTGCTGAAATTCCACTATCCGACGACGTGGAACCATTTCCTGCCCGATCACTCGATCACATTCCGGGTGACCCCGCTCGGTCCGCAGCAGACCGAGGTCCAGACGACCTGGCTGGTCGACAAGGACGCCGTCGAGGGCGTTGATTACGACCTGAAGACCCTGACCGAGGTCTGGGTGGCCACCAATGACGAGGATCGCCGCGTGGTCGAGGACAACCAGCTTGGCATCAATTCGCCCGCCTATCGCCCCGGACCCTATTCCGCGGTGCAGGAGGGCGGCGTGATCCAGTTCGTGGACTGGTATTGCGAGACGCTGGGCAATCGTATCCAGCCGGTGCGGGTGGCCGCCGAATGAGAATGCCGCAGCCCGAAATCTCGCATCCGGTGCTGGTCTGGGACGGGGCCGAGATGCTTGAATGCGTCACCGTCACACCCGAGGCGCCCAACGTGGCCAGCTTCTGTTTCCAGTCGCCGACGGGTGCGATCTTTTCCTTCGTGCCGGGCCAGTTCCTGACGCTGGAACTGCCGCTGCCAAAGGGGACGCTTCACCGGACCTTCACCATCTCGTCCTCGCCTTCGCGGCCGATGTCGATCTCGGTCACGGTCAAGGCGCAACCTGGCAGTCTTGGCACGCGCTGGATGCTGGACCATCTGAAACCGGGAATGCGGATCAGGGCCACCAGACCGGCCGGGCGCTTTTCCAGCCACCACCATCCGTCCGAGAAATACCTGTTCATCTCGGCCGGGTCGGGGATCACGCCGATGATGTCGATGACGACCTGGATGTTCGATCTGGGCCGGCCCGCCGACGTGGTTTTCGTCAATTGCGCCAGGCGCCCCTCCGACATCATCTTCCGCCGCCGGCTGGAACACATGGCCAGCCGTTTTCCGGAAATCAGCCTGCGATTCGTCGTCGAGGAAACCGACCGCTTTCAGCCCTGGACCGGCTATCAGGGCATGTTCAACCAGTTGATGCTGGGCCTGATGGCGCCGGATTACCTGACACGAGAGGTGTTCTGCTGCGGCCCCGAACCCTTCATGCAGGCGGTGCGCGACGCGCTGGCGGGGCTGGGCTTCGACATGGCGCGCTATCATCAGGAAAGCTTCCACCCCTCGCTGGCCGAGGAAGCCCTGGACCCGGTCCTTGGCGATGTCGTGCCCGATCAGGCCGCCGAGGCCGAGATCGCCTTTGCTTTGGCCGGCGTCAGCCGGACCTGCTCGGAAACCGACACGATCCTTGCGACCGCGCGGTCCGCCGGGCTGAACATCCCCTCGGGCTGCACCTTCGGGGTCTGCGGCACCTGCCGGATCCGGAAGTTGTCCGGCCAGGTCCACATGGTCCACAATGGCGGCATCACCGACGAGGATATCGAGGCGGGTTACGTGCTGGCCTGCTGCTCGCACCCGATCGGCAAGGTCGAGGTCGAGGTCTGAGGGGACCCGCGCCCGTGTGACCCAGGGCCTTAGATCGAGGTCAGCAGGATGCTTGTCTCGCTGTTGCGGACGCCCTGGATCATGCGGACCTCGCGCAGAACGCGGTCGAATTCGACCAGGTTTTCCACCGCGATCTCGGCGACCAGATCCCATTTTCCGCTGGTCGTATGGATCCGGCGCAATTGCGGCAGGCCGCGCAATCTGCTGATGACATGTGTCGTCGTGCGGCCCTCGACCTCGATCATCATTACCGCGCGCACCGCGTTTCCCTCGCCGTCCTCGCGAACCCGCGCGGTGAAGCCAAGCAGCGTGCCCGAGGCCAGCAAACGATCCAGCCGCGACTGCACCGTGCCGCGTGACAGCCCCATGATCTGGGCCAGCTTCGACACCGGCGCCCGGCCGTCATGGCGCAGCAGACCGATCAGCCGCCGGTCGTGGTCGTCGAGGCTCTGTCTGGCATCGTCTTGGATGGACACAAGATGTCATCCTGCGCAATATCAGGTCGCAAAATGCATAGCCGACCCGCAAGATTCCGGCAAGTTCGCCCTGTTGCATGCAGACTGCGCCGTGGAGAATGGCGAAATCTGACCGAAAGGATGAACCATGCCCGTCCCGAAACCATCGGATCTGGCCTATGTGCCCTTTGTCAGCGTCGAGAACATGATGCGGCTGATCCATTGCATCGGCCTGTCCCGGATGCTGGAGGGCCTTGCGACCTATATCGAGGATGATTTTCGCCGCTGGCAGGATTTCGACAAGACCCCGCGCGTCGCGGCCCATTCCGAGGATGGCGTGATCGAGTTGATGCCGACCTCGGACGGGCAGACCTATGGCTTCAAATATGTGAATGGCCATCCCAAGAACACGCGAGACGGACGCCAGACCGTCACCGCCTTCGGCCTGCTGGCCGATGTCGGCAACGGCTATCCGGTCCTGCTGACGGAAATGACCATCCTGACCGCCCTGCGGACGGCGGCGACCTCGGCGCTGGTGGCGAAATATCTGGCGCCCGCCGGGGCCGACACGATGGCGATGATCGGCAATGGCGCCCAATCCGAATTTCAGGCGCTGGCGATGCAGGCCCTGTGCGGGATTACCCGGCTTCGGCTGTACGACATCGACCCGAAGGCGACCGCCAAGACGATGCGCAACCTGGCCGGACAAGGTTTCGACCTGTCCGCCTGCAAAACCCCGCAGGAGGCGGTCGAGGGCGCACAGATCATCACCACCTGCACCGCCGACAAGCAATATGCGACGATCCTGTCCGACAACATGGTCGGCGCCGGGGTCCACATCAACGCCATCGGCGGCGACTGCCCAGGCAAGACCGAATTGCATCCCGACATCCTGTCGCGCGCCGATGTCTTCGTCGAATACCCGCCGCAGACCCGCATCGAGGGCGAAATCCAGCAGATGCCGCAGACCTTTCCCGTGACCGAATTCTGGCAGGTCGTCGTTGGACAGGCCCAAGGGCGCCGCGATGCGCGCCAGATCACCCTGTTCGACGGGGTGGGCTTTGCGATCGAGGATTTCTCGGCCCTGCGCTATGTCCGCGACCAGCTTGGCCGGACCGGATTGTTCGAGCGGCTCGACCTTCTGGCCGATCCCGACGATCCGCGCGATCTGTTCGGGATGGTGCTGCGCGCCGCGGATCCGGACGCCCGTAATCGCGCCGGGCAGAAGATGCCGCCCGCAGGCGACGGATCCGCGACGCGATCCTGAACGGCATCGACGGCCGCGCCGGCGCTGCCATGCCCGGATCGCAGGGCCGCGAGGGCGGTTTGCGGCCGGGTTGATCCGCGGCAATCCGGATCGGAACACTTGCAAGATCGCCTGCGTTGCGACAATCCTGTCTTTGCAAGGAGATGAGCCGGGAAGCATGGAAACCACGATCCAGATTCTTCTTCTGACGGCTCTGTCCCTCGGCGCCGTGATGGCGCTGCAGCAATTGGGCGGTCTGTCCGACGCACCCGGGGTCACCGCACCGCAGGCCGCACCGTTCATCGGCGGTGCCGCGCCGGGCACCCATGCCTGGCAACGATTCCACGTTCGCTATTATACCATGACGCTGCTCTTCGTCGCCTTCGAGATGGAGATGATGTTCATGTATCCCTGGGCCGTCGTCTTCGTCGAGGAGGGCATCAAGGCCCTGGTCGAAATGGGGATGTTCCTTGCCATTCTGACCATCGGCATCATCTATGGCTGGCGTGAGGGAATCTTTGCATGGGAATGAGCTGGGCCCGCGCCTTCGCGGCCTCGGGGCCGCCACCGGTCTTCGCCGCGATCGGTGCGGGCGGGTTGCAGCGGGCCGAGGAATTGCACGGGACGTTGCGGCTGCAGCGTTCGCCCCGGCAGGCGGCGATTCTGCTTGTGCTTGGCGAAATCGCGCCCGATCTTCTTCCCTTCCTGCAGCGGCTCCACGACCATTTGCCGCACCCCCGCGCGACAATCTGGCACCGGGCGACGCCGCCAGGGGACTGGACCGACCCGGTGCAGGCAACGGCGGACGGGCTGGAGCGGACGCTGACCGATCTCTGGCGATCGATTCTTTCCGGGGACCGCGCGTCCGAGCCCGATTTCCTGCCTGACAAGCCCCCGAACGAATGGCGCGGCGTCGGTCCGCATGGTCAGGGCGGCAAGGGCATGATGGGCGGCACGCCCTATGGCCGCCCGATGGCGATGACCGACGACGATCTGCGCGACGGGCTGAGCCTGGATGCCTATTCCGCGCCGTTCGGTCCTTTCCTGCCCATGCTGCCGCCCGGCCTGATCCTCGATCTGACTTTGCAGGGCGATGTCATCCAGTCGGCCACGGCGACCCGCCCCCCCTGCCCGCAGCCCGGATCGGACGATCGCCCCGGAGATGCGATCGCCCGACTGATGCGGGTGATGGACATGCCGGCCCTGGCGCTGCGGCGCACCCGCGATGGCCTGCCGCCAGCCATGGGCATCGCGATGCTGCGACGCGCGATCCCGGACGGTCTGGGCCGGGCCAGGGACGGCACCGACGTACGCGACCGGCTGGACCGGTGGCGCGACAAGGACGCGCCGCAAGCCGACGATGGCACCCGGCTGTCCGACCTTCTGCCCGGCCTCGAATGGCACGAGGCGATGATCGTGCTCAACAGCTTCCAGCCGGATCGAATCCGTGCGATCTGCGCGCGGTCGGGGCCGGAGGGCGGTGACGAAGACGACAAGGACGGGAACAGGGACGCCCCTGCTCACGCGCCGCCGGATCACGGCGGACACCAGCATCACGACATGACCGGACCGGCCGCATGAGCCTGATTGTCGGTCTTCCCGCCCTGCTGGCACTGTTGTTGATCGGCCTGTGGGCCGCGGCGGCGCTGGATACCGCGATCGGGCGGCTGATCGTCGGCCGCCCGGTCGGCATGGCCGCGACGGACCCGCTGCGGGCCGTGGTCGCCGACTATCTTCGCCAGCGCACCGATACCGAGGCACCCGACCATCTGAACTGGCTTCTGGCGCCGGGTTATTATTTTCTGCTTGCGGTGGTCGGCCTGGCGCTGGTTCCCTTCGCCCCGGACCAATCCCTCATCGCGCTGGATACCAGTGTGGTGCTGTGGGGCGCGGCCGAGGCCGTTGTCGTCGTCGCGGTCTTTCTGCACGGCTGGTCGCCCAACGCGCCGTTTCCGCTGATCGGCGCCTATCGCTATGTCGCGATCGGTCTGCCGGTGATGCTGCTGTCGATGTTCGTTCTGATCGCGGCGTCGATACCGGCCCAGTCGCTTGACCTGCGCGCGGTGGTCGAATCGCAGCGCGGCCTGTGGAACGTGATCCGCCAGCCGCTGGGATTGCCGTTGTTTCTGGCGGTGGTGATGTCACTGACGCTGCGGGGGCCGTTCGACTATGCCGACAGCGCCGATCTGGCCGGCGGCACCTCGGCCGAGGATGGTGGACCGCGCTGGATTGCCTGGCAGACGGCGCGCGCGGCGATGCTGGTCGCGGCATGCGCGATCGCGGCGACGGCGTTCCTCGGCGGCTATCTTGGGCCGGTCCTGCCGGGCTGGCTCTGGCTTTCGCTCAAGACGCTGGCGGTGATGGTGGCGGTGGTCCTGCTGACGCATCTTGTCCCGCGGATGCCGGTGGCGCGGATGCTGACGCTGATCTGGATCGTGCTGCTGCCGATTGCGTTCCTCGACTTGCTGATCGCCGGGCTGGGGGCGCTGTGATGACGATGACCGACGTGGCATTCTACCTGCTTTCGGGATTTGCGATCTGGACCGGCTGGCGCGTCTTTCGCGTCGATTCGATGATCCGTGCGACCTTCCTGCTGCTTTTGTCCTTCACCTCGGTCGGCCTGATCGGCCTGCTTCTGTCAGCCAGTTATCTCGGTGCCGCGACGATCTTCATGATGGCGGTGGAAATGATGGTCATGGGACTTTTCATGGTGATGTTCATGATGAATCCCGCAGGGCTGAACCCGATGATGATGGTGCACCAGCATCGCCTGTCGATCGTGGCCGGGCTGCTGATCTTTGCCGCGATGACGGGCGCCGTGTTGCTGACGCCGCTTCCTTCCGATCCGGTGGCCGCCGACCGGCCGGTCCTGCGCGACCTCGGCATCGAATTGCTGGGCGATTCGATGCTGATCTTCGAGACGGCAGGCGTCACCCTGCTGGCGACGATGCTGGGCGCGGTCGTCCTGTCCAGCCGAAGGGGGCGTTTCGGGCCGACGGATGCGGGATCGGTTCCGCCGGGACTTTCGGCGGGTGGCCCCCCGGCGGGTCGGCAGCCGAAAGGCGGCGGCAGCCATGGCGGCCATGGTGGGCACGGCGGCCAGGGTGGCAAAGGCGCCCACGACGGCCATGGTGGCGGGGGCAGCCACGGCGGACATGGCAAAAACGGTGGGGATGGCAATCACGGAGGGCATGGCGGATGACACTTTCGGCGATCCTGATTGTCTCGGCGGCGTTGTTCGGCATCGGGCTTTACGGTGCGCTGTCACAGAAATCCTTTGTCATGCTGATGATGGGACTTGAGCTTATGCTCAACGGGTCGCTGCTGGCCACGATGGGGTTCTGGTCGCTGGCTCTTGGCGGCGCACCCAAGGGTCAGCTTCTGGCCATCATCATCATGGCGGTGATGGCGATAGAGCTTGCCATCGGTTTCGCCCTGATCGTCGCCGTCTATCGCAAGCGGCAGGCCGATGTGACCGAGGCGCTGGAGACGCTGGCGCGATGACACTCTGGCTCGTTCCCCTGCTGCCGATGCTTGCCGGAATCGCCATCGCAGCCTTCGGCCCGCAATCGCGCCGGGCGCTGGCCGCAATTTCGGGGGGGGTGCTGGCGGCGACGCTGATCCTCGCCGTGCTTGCGGTCGCGGGCGGCTGGACCGGGGCGCTTGACTGGGGCGGCGGTATCGCGCTGACCGCGCGCCTCGTGCCCCTGTCGGCGCTGATCCTGGTGATGGTGCCGGCCGTCGCGCTGCCGGTCACGGTCCATGCCGCGCTGCACGAAGCACAGCGCGGGCTGCCGAGGCTGGTGGGGCTGATGCTGCTGTTCACCGGCGGAATGGTGCTTGTGGTTGCCGCCGCCGATCTGCTGACCCTGCTGATCGGATGGGAACTGATTGGCGCCTGTTCCTGGGCCCTGATCGGCCATGACTGGCGCGATCGGGACAACCCCGCCTCGGGGCTGTATGCCTTCGTCATGACGCGCTTTGGCGATCTGGGGCTTTTCCTCGCCGCGATGGCGGCCTTCGGCGCGACGGGCTCCTTTGCCTATGACGCGCTTGGCGGCTTGCAGGGACCGGTGCTTCTGATCGTGGCCTACGGCGTGCTTCTGTCGGCGGCGTCGAAGGCCGGTCAGGTGCCGTTCTCGCCCTGGCTGTTCCGGGCAATGGCCGGACCGAGTTCGGTATCCGCGCTGCTTCATGCGGCGACACTGGTGGCGGCGGGCGCCTATATCCTGGCACGGCTGCACCCGGTGCTGAGCGCGGCAACGGGCTGGTCGGTCACGGTTCTGTCGGTCGGGTTGGCGACGGCACTGGCCGGAGGCATCGTGGCCGTGCTGCAAAACCATGCCAAGCGGCTGCTGGCCGGGTCCACCTCGGCGCAACTCGGTCTCATGTTCGTCGCCACCGGCAGCGGCTATCCGGGCGTGGCCGCGCTGCACCTGGTCGCGCATGCCTTCTACAAGGCGCCGCTGTTTCTGGCCGCCGGCCTCGCGGGGGATCGCGCGGGCACCTATGCGCTGGACCGCCTTCGGCTGGGTCGGGTGATGCCGCTTGTCGCGGGCGCCGCGGCTGTGGCGGCACTGGCGCTGGCTGCGATACCGCCACTGGGCGGTGCCTGGACCAAGGAAGAAATCCTGAAGGCGGCCGAGGCGGCGGGCCCCTGGGTGGCCTTCGGGGTGGTCGCCGCCGGCGCCATGAGCGCGGCCTACGCCACGCGCTTCCTGCTGCTGGCATTCGGTATCGGCAAGGCCGATGACGAAAGCCCCGCCTGGCCGGAAATCGTCGGTCCTCTCGCGCTGTCGGCGGTGACGCTGATCCTGTCGGCGCTTTGGCTCGGTCCGGTTTCGGGCGATCTTGCGGCATTGCTGGGCATCGCCCTGCCCGAGGGATCGCGCTTCTGGCTGGCTCTGTCGCTGCTTGTGGTCGCGCTCGGGGTCGCAAGCGGCGTCTATCTGTCGCGCGAAAGCCCCGATCTCGGCACCGCCGGCACCGCCGCGGCTGCCGCCGATTGGCTGGGCCTGCCGACGCTTGTCTTTCGTGCCGTCGTTCAGCCCTTCGAGCGGCTGGCGACCTCCGCCGCATCGCTGGACACCCGCGCCGTGGACGGTGGCATTCGCGCCACTGTCACGCTGATGGAATGGGCGGCGCGCACCAGTCAACGCTTTGGCGAAGCGGCGACGGACGGCCTGCCCGAGGGCACCGCGCGCCTGACCAGTCTGGCCGGCCGCGACCTGCGGCGGCTTCAGACCGGGATGTCGCATCATTATTATGCCTATCTCGTCGGCGGGCTGGCGCTGATCATCGTTTTTCTGGCATTGGGAGCCTGACATGCTGACACTTGCCATTCTCGTGCCGCTCGCAGGGGCCGCGCTGCTGATGATGGCAAGCGGGCTTGGCCTGCGCGCGGCGCGCTGGACCGCGGTCGCGTTCGCGGCGGTTCCGCTGCTGCTGCTGGTGATTGTCTGGGCGGGTTTTGACAACGGCCCCGGCGCGCCGGCCTTTCAGGCGACCGCCGAGGTGCCGTGGATCCCGTCGCTCGGCGTTGCCTGGCGGGTCGGGGTCGATGGCATCTCGCTTGCCCTCGCGCTGATGAGCGCGCTGCTGTTCGTGGGCTGCGTCGCCTGGCCGATGGAAAATCCCGATCGGTTCCGGGCCTATTATGCCTGGTTCCTGTTTCTGGAATGCGTCTCGCTTGGGCTGTTTCTGGTTCTCGACCTGTTGCTGTTCTATGTGTTCTTCGACCTCAGCCTCGTCGGGATGTTCTTTCTCATCGGCCGGTGGGGTCATGGCGAGGCCGAGCGGGCCGCGCTGAAATTCTTCATCTACACGCTGGCCGGATCGCTGGCGATCCTGCTGGCGATCATCGCGCTGGTATTGTCGGCCGATCCGGTGACCTTCGACATGCGCGCGTTGATCGCGATGCAGCCGCTTGCGGGAATGGACCTGCGCGGCGGGCTGATCCTGCTGGGCTTCGTTCTGGGCTTCGCGGTCAAGACGCCACTCTTTCCGCTGCATACCTGGCTGCCGCCGGCGCATGTCAACGCCCCCGGCCCTGCCTCGGCGATCCTTGCGGGGGTGCTGCTGAAGATGGGCACCTACGGGCTGATCCGCATCCCGTTCCAGATGCTGCGCGAGGCTTTTGCGGCGTGGTCGCTGCCGATCGCGCTGCTCGCGCTGGCCTCGATCCTGTGGGGATCGATCGTGGCCTTCGCGCAAACCGACATGAAGCGGCGGATCGCCTATACGTCGGTCAACCACATGGGATATGCGGTCTTGGGGATCGCGGCGGCGGGCGCGCTTCTGACCGGGTCCGAGGGCGCGCGCAGCTTTGCGCTGACCGGCGCGGTGGTCGAGATGGTGGCCCACGGTCTCATCACCGGCGCGCTCTTTCTGATCGCCGGCGGTGTCTGGGCCCGCGCCGAGACCTACGAGATGGACCGCTTCGGCGGGATTGCACAGGTCGCGCCGAAGATGACGGTGGCCGCCACCCTGGCCGCTTTCGCCAGCCTCGGCCTTCCGGGACTGGCCGGGTTCGTGGCCGAGGTGCAGATCTTCGTCGGTGCCTTCGCGGTCTTTCCCTGGATCGCCGCTGTCGCGCTTCTGGGCATTCTGATCACCGCCGCCCTGTTCCTGCGGATGCTGCAACAGATGTTTTTCGGCAAATTGTCCGAGGCAAGGGCCGGGTTCGCCGATCTTGCACCGCGCGAAACCACGGTGCTTGCGGTCCTGCTGGCTTTGGTGGTGCTGATCGGCCTCTGGCCGCGCTGGCTGCTGACGCTGGTGGACGGCGCCACGCAGACGATCCTCGGGGGCTGAATCCATGCCGATCGGCGATCTCGCCCCGGAAATCGCAGTCCTGATCGCGGCGGTGGCCGCGATCCTCTGGGCCAGTTTCGCGTCCCGCCATCTGCAACCGGGTGGCGCCGCGATCGCGATCGCCGGGCTGGCGCTGGCCGCGGCGCTGCTGGTGCGGCAGGTGGGACAGGTGCAGTTCACCTTTTCCGGAACCTGGACTTTGGACGGCGCCGGTCTGTGGATGCGGCTGATGATCGTCGCCGCGACCGCGCTTTCGATCCTGATGGCACCGGCCTGGTTCACCACGGATCGGCGTCACGGCGAAATCTATCCGATCTTGCTGCTGTCGGCGCTTGGCGCGATGGGCATGGCGGGCGCGGGCGATCTGTTGCAACTGATGATATCGGTGCTGCTGTCATCGGTCACCGGCTACACGCTGGCCGCATGGCATCGGGACTGGGCCTTGTCCGTCGAGGCCGGGATCAAGTATTTCCTGCTTGGCGCGCTGGCCAACGCGCTGCTGGTGACGGGAATCGTGCTGGTGATCGGCATGTTGGGAACGACCGGCTACGGCGATCTTACCGCCCGTATCGCCGAAGGGTCGCCGACGCCGCTGCTGATCGCGGGCTTCGCCCTGATCCTCGTCGGTCTGTGCTTCAAGCTCGGCGCGGTTCCGGGCCATGCCTGGGTTCCCGACGTGGCCGAAGGCGCACCCGGCCCGGTCGCAGCCTTTCTGACAATCGTGCCGAAACTTGCTGCCGCGCTGGCCCTGGCAAGATTGATGGCGCTGGCCCCCGTCGATATGCCGGGCGTGAGGCCGCTGGTGGCGGTCCTGTCCGCGGCGACCATGACGCTTGGCAATCTCGCGGCGCTGTGGCAGCAGGATCTGCGAAGGCTTCTTGGATGGTCATCGGTCGCGCAGGCGGGCTACGCACTGATGGCGGTCGCGGTCATCGGTCAAAGCGGCGACGCCGTGATGGCGCTGCTGGCTTTCCTGCTGTCCTATACCGTCGGCAATCTTGCCGCCTTCGCCGTTGTGGTCCATCTGCGCGGCCGCACCGATATTGCCGATTATGCCGGACTGGCGCGCCAGCAACCTGCCGCTGCCGTGGTGCTGGTGCTGGCGCTGCTGTCGTTGACCGGGATCCCGCCCCTGATCGGTTTCGTCGGCAAGTTCACATTGTTCATGACGGTCATCGACGGCAACTTCATGTGGCTTGCGCTGGTCGCCGCGGCGAACACGGTCGCATCGCTTTTCTATTATGCCCGGGTCATGGCAACGATCTATTTCGACCCGCCCGGCAACCCTGTCGAGACGCTGGGCCGTGGCAGCGCGGTCGCCATGTGGACGGCGGGCATCGCCACGATCCTTGCAACCCTGCTTGCCGGGCCTCTGCTGTCTGCCTTCGGCTCTGCCGCGCTGCTGCCCTGATGGCGCGTGGCTGCGCGCGCCTGGTCGCAACCGACCGACCCGATAGCGTCAGAGCCTGTCGGCCACTGCCCTAGAGCCTGTCGCACTCAATTGGCCTCATACCCGGCGGCCTTGAAGGAGTTGTAGCATTCTTCGTCTGGGAAGAGGTCGCAGACGTGTCCGACGGCGGCCCAGAGTTGATCGTAGGTTCGCGCCGTTGCCTTCCTGACCAGCGTCTTGAGCTTCGAGAACGCCATTTCTATGGGGTTCAGGTCGGGACTGTAGGGCGGCAGGAACAGGAA
>NZ_JBSXNM010000030.1:0-156686 GCF_056857655.1 Paracoccus sp. L-17 | reverse complement strand
GTGATCCCGGCCCGCGGAAAAAGATCGCTCACAGGCATCATCGCAGAACCGATGATCCCAAAAGCATGCTCGATCCCATGCAACTGCAAAACCTTGACAAACGCCTCTTCAGTCGTCATCCTCATGGCTCAAAACTCCCTTATTTCCGTTCGTCGCGATAATGGTAGAGGTGGTAGAGGCCCCATTGGCCCAGCCTGCGGAAGGGCGTCTTCCATCCTTCATGCGGCAGTTCGGTGTTGAAGATCGGCAGGTCGGGAACCGCCTCGCCCGCGACCAGTTGCGCCATGCGGCGGCCGGCCATCGCGGAATACATGACCCCGTTGCCGCCATAGCCAAGCGCGTAGAACGCGCCGGGCAGGTCCGGCAGGCCGGTGATGCGGGGCATCATGTCATGGCTGACATCGACCCAGCCCCACCAGGAATAATCCAGATCGATCCCGCGCAGGGCCGGAAATTTCCGCGCCATGCCCTCGCGCAGCGCGTTCAGATGCGCCGGGTTGGCGGCGTCGCGCCCGGTGATCGCCGCGCGCGAGCCGATCTGCAGCCGGTTGTCGGGCAGCAGCCGGTAATAGTGGCGCAGGGTCCGGGTATCGGTCAGCGGCGACAGTTTCCTGATGCCGACCTCGTCCAGTTCCGACGGTGTCAGAACGCGGGTCACGACGCTGTTGGACATGATCGGCATCAGCCGGTCCCTCAGCCGCGGATGCAGCCCGCGCGGGGCATAGGCCGCCGTTGCCACCGCGACGCGACGCGCGCGGATGGTGCCGCCGGGCGTGCGCAGGTGATGGATGCCATCCTTCAGCAGCCAGCCCTGGACCGGGCTGTCGGTATGGACCCTGGCGCCCAGTTCACGGGCCACGCGCAGATAGCCGAAGGCCAGTTTGGCCGCATGGATGCCGGTGCCGTCGGGTTCCCACATGGCGCCATGCGCCTCGTGGTCACGGACGACGGTGTCATGCAGCTCGTCCCGGCCCATCATCCGCGCGCCATAGCCGAACGTGTCGTTCAGCAGCCGGGTTTCGCTTTCCAGTGCCGGCATCGCGGATGCCTTATGCGCGATGTAGTAATGGCCGCCATCCTGTGGCTGGCAATCGATGCCGTGATCGCGGATCAGGCCGCGGAACAGGTCAAACGCTTCGGTGACCTCGGCATGCAGGCCCTGCGCGGTATCAAGGCCCCAGCGTTTGATCCACTGGCTGCGCTTCAACCGGCCCGAACTGATCTGCGCCTGCCCGCCATTGCGGGTGGAACAGCCATAGGCAACGCCGTTCGCCTCCAGCACGGTGGCCTTGATGCCGTGCATCCGGGCCAGGTGGATGGCGCAGGACAGGCCCGTATAGCCCGAGCCGATCACCGCGACGTCCACGTCCATGTCCGCCGTGACCGGGCCGTCATCCTCGGGCGCCGGGCCCGCCGTGTCGATCCAGTAGGTCGGCGCGTAATCGCTGCCCGGTCCCAGCCCGCGGGCCGTCATCGGGTCGTAGAAGGGATCGAAGGGCACCCATCCCGCACGTCTGGCGATCATCTGCATGACACGGCTCACTTCGCGGGGATTGCCGGGCGCTGCTTGCGGATCGCCTGTTTCTCGACGATCCGGCCGCCCTCGATGCGGAACAGGTCGGCGCCCTGAACCTCGGTCCGGGTGCCGTCGGGGTTGGTGGCACGGAAGGTCCACTGGCTGACGCCGCGGGTGCCGTCCTCGGACAGGAAATGGCTGTGATCGGCCCATTGCACGTCAGGCATCGCGGTCCAGACCCCCTCGAAGGCCCTGGCGATGGCATCCTTGCCTTCGATCCTGTTGCCGTATTCATGTTCGCCCGCGACGGTGAAGAACACGCAATCATCGGCGAAATGCGTCATCACGCCGTCGATGTCGTGGCGGTTGAAGGCGTCGAAGGTGGCCTTCAGGTCGTCGGCGGTCAGGGCGCGAGTGGTCGTTGTCATAGGCGTGTTCCTTGCGTCAGTAGCCCATCATCCGGGGCAGCCACAGGGCGATTCCGGGGAAGATGGCGATGATGAAGATTGCGGTGACAGAGGCGAGCGCGAAGGGAATGGCCCGCAGGCTGATCCTTTCGATCGAGACCCCGGATATGCCCGAGGCGATGAACAGGTTCTCGCCCAGCGGCGGCGTCTGGAAACCCACTGACAGGGTGGCGATCATGACGATGCCGAAATGGATCGGATCGATCCCCATCATGTAGGCGACCGGCAGCATCACCGGGACCAGGATCATGATCGCGGCCAGCGTTTCCATGAACATGCCGATGACCAGCAAGAGACCGATCACCATGGCCCAGATCAGGTAGAGGTTCGTGGTCAGGGACAGGATCCCGCCCGCGATGACGGCGGGAACGTCGTTTTCGACCAGGATCCGGCCGAAGATGGTGGCGGTGAACAGGACCAGCAACACGCGCCCGGCCAGCCATGTCGTCGTGTCCAGCGACTTGATGACCTCGCGCAGATCCAGTTCGCGATAGATCGCGGCGCCGACGAACAAGGTGTAGAAGATCGCCACGATGGCGGCCTCGGTCGGGGTGAAGAAGCCGGAATAGATGCCGCCCAGGATCACCACCGGGGCCAGCAGCGCCCAGAAGCCGTGATAGCAGGCCGACAGGATCTTGCCGACCGAAAGCGGCTCGGCCGAGCCGTGGAAGCCGCGCATCCGGCAGCGGATGTAGTTCATCACCAGCAGGCCGCCGGCCATGACGACACCCGGCAGGAAACCCGCGATGAACAGCTTCGAGATCGAGACCGACTGGAACGCGCCATAGGTTTCGATCGCCGCGGAGGGCGGCTGCATGCCCATGGCCGAGATGCCGTAGATGACCATCGGGATCGAGGGCGGGATGATGATGCCAAGCCCGCCCGCCGCGGCCGTGACCGAAGCCGCGTAGCCCGCGCCATAGCCCTGCCGCACCATAGCCGGGATCATCAGCATCCCGACGGCCGCGGTCGTCGCCGGCCCCGAGCCCGAGATCGCGCCGAAGAACAGGCAGGCCATCACGGTGGCGGCGGACAATCCGCCGGTGAACGGACCGGCCAGGCTTTCGGCCACGTTGATCAGGCGCCGCGACAGGCCCGCAGCCTCCATCAGCGCGCCGGCGAGGATGAAGGCGGGCAGGGCCATCAGCGGAAAGGATCCGACCGCGGACCAGGCCATCTGCACCATCTTGATCGGATTGTCGCCCAGATACAGCATCGCCGCCAGCGACGAGACGCCAAGCGCCACGGTGATCGGCGCGCCAAGGATCAGCAGCCCGAAGAAGGCGCCGAAGAGGATTTCGACCAGATAGCTGTCCATCAGCGGTGACCCTTGTCATAGGCGCGCTTCTCGTCCTCGGCCAGTTCCAGCGCCGCCTCGACGCTGACCTTGTCGGGATCGGCGGGGTCGATGCCGCGCACCAGCTTGAGGTAGTTCACCTGGAGGATGCGCAGCGTCATCAGGGTGAAGGCGATGGGCAGGGCCAGATAGACATAGCGCATCTCCCATCCCAGGGTCTGGGCCTTCACGAAGGGTTTCAGGCGGCTGATGAATTCGATCGACTGCCAGATGAAGACCAGGTTGAAGGCGATCCAGAACAGATCGCCGATCGCCTCGACGATGCGCGCCTTCTCGCGGCCCAATGCGTTCAGGTGAAAGCCCACGCGGTTATGCGCGGCCATCCGGGCGGCGTAGGACGCGCCGAAATAGGCGAACCAGACGAACAGGATCACCGACAATTCCTCGATCCAGGTGATCGAGAAGCCGAACAATTGCCGGGCGACGATCTGCGCGAAAAGCAGCGTCACGAAGACGGCCAGCAGGATGCGGCAGACATGGCTTTCGAACTTGTCGAGAAAGGACCAGAGTGCTGGCATGGCGGTGCCTTTGGCTGACGGGCGCGCCGGGACGCGGACGGGGACGGGAACGAGGCGCGCGGGCCAGAGCCCGCGCGCGGTGGCGCATCACTGGGGCGCGGGTTCGCGGCCCAGCGAGGTCAGGACGTTGTCCAGAACCTCCTTGCCGCCGATCTGGTCATAGAATTGCGGCCAGACCGCGGCAGTCGCAAGATCGCGGAACTCCTTCTCGTCGTCGGCCGGCTGGGTGATCTCCATGCCGCGGCTGACCAACTCGTCGCGGATCTTGGATTCCTCGCTGCGCAGAAATTCGGACGATGCCTGCGTCGCGGCCTTGCCGGCGGCAAGAACCTGCTGCTGCTGATCCTCCGACAGGCTTTCGAACAGGGCCTCGCTGACGATCAGCGGCTCGATCGAGAACAGGTAGCGCAGGTCGGTGATGTATTTCTGGACCTCGTCGAACTTCATCGCGTAGATCGTCAGATAGGGGTTGTCCTGCCCGTCCACGACCTTCTGCTGAAGCGCGGCGAAGGTTTCGCCCCAGGCCATCGGCGTCGGATTGAGGCCCCAGCTCTTGTAGGTCTCGATCATGATCTCGTTCTTCGGGACGCGGATCACCAGCCCCTGCAGATCCGCGACCGTCGAAACCGGCCGCTTGGAATTGCTGAGCACGCGAAAGCCGGAATAGCCCCAGCCGATGATGCGCACGCCGGCATCCTCGATCGTCTGGTCGATCATCTGCTGGCCGACCTCGCCCTGCGTGATCTTTTCGGCGTCGTCCTGGCTGAGAATGACATAGGGCAGCGTCAGCGTGCCGACCGAGGGCGAGAACGGCGTGATGTTGTTGATGGCGAGGATCGAGAAATCCAGCGTTCCGGTGGCGGCGGCGGTCACGGTGTCCTGTTCGTCGCCAAGCTGGCCGTTCAGGAACAGCTTGCCGGTCATCTCGCCGCCGGTCTGTTCTTCCAGCGCGGCGACGAACGCCTTGCCAAGCGCCTCCTGCGATCCGCCGGCGCCATCGCCCACGGCGATGCGGTATTCCTTGGCCGCGGCGGGAACGGCAAGTGCCAGCGTCAGCGCGGTGCCGGTCAGAAAACGGGTCATGTAGCTCATCGGTTGATCCCTGTTGCTGGGGCCGCGTTGGTCGCGGCGTGTTTGGTGCGGCATAATGTTGCAGGCCGGTTGCCGCAAGGATATGTCCAGATGGAACCGTCTCTAGGTCCAGATGCACAGCCGGATTGCGCCCGAGGTCATCTTTCTGCGCGACAGCGACGCGCCGACGCGGCAGGGCCAGCTTGCCGCGGCCATCGTGCGCGCGGTGCTGGAAAGCCGGGCCCGGCCCGGAACACGCCTGCCCTCCAGCCGCAGCCTGGCCGGGGCGCTTGGCCTGTCGCGGATGACGGTCACGCTGGTCTATCAGGATCTTGTCAGCCAGGGCTATCTGGAGACGATCCCGAGATCGGGCATCGCCGTCGCCGCAACCGTGCCGCACAGGCGCCTTCGCGCGCAAGGTGCCAGACGGACCGAAGAACCGCCCGATTGGGGACACTGGCTTTCCGACCACCACCTGCCGCGCCGGATGATCCGGAAACCCGCGAACTGGCGCGATTTCCGCTATCCCTTCATCTACGGTCAGGCCGACCCGGCCCTGTTCGATCACAACGCCTGGCGCGATTGCGCGCGCCGCGCGCTTGGCACCCGCGATTTCGCGGAACTGGCCGCCGACCGCTATGGCGCCGACGATCCGCTGCTGGTCGATTACATCCGGTCCAATACCCTGCCCCGGCGGGGGATCACCGCGGGGCCGGACGAGGTTCTGGTGACGTTGGGGGCGCAGAACGCGCTGTTTCTGGCGGTGGAACTGCTGGCCCGCGCCGACCGTCTGGCCGTGACCGAAGAACCCGGCTACCCGGATTTCGCCGAAACCCTGCGCCGGGCGCAAAGCCCCACGACCTTCCTGCCCGTTGACGACAGGGGATTGCGGCCCGGCGATCTGCCCGGCAATACCCGGCTGGTCATCGCCACGCCCAGCCACCACATTCCGACCGGCGCAACCATGCCCCTGTCGCGGCGTCGCGAGTTGATCGCGAGGGCCGGGCAACGGGATTTCCTGATCATCGAGGACGACTACGACTTCGAGATGTCTTATCTGGCCCCGCCTGCCCCGGCGCTGAAATCGCTGGATGACGAGGGCCGCGTGATCTATCTGGGCAGTTTCTCGAAATCGCTGTTTCCAGGCTTGCGGATCGGCTACATGGTCGGTCCCGCCGCGCTGATCGCGCAGGCCCGCGCGCTGCGCTCGATCATGCTGCGCCATCCGCCCAGCCACCTGCAACGCATCACCGCCTATTTTCTCGCGCTTGGACATTACGACGCCCATATCGTCCGGTTGCGCCAGGCGATGAAGCGCCGTCGCGCGGTGCTGGAACAGGCACTGGCGGCATCCACCCTGCGGATCGAGGGCGCGGCGGCCTCGGGCGGGTCCAGCATCTGGCTCAGCGGTCCGGCGGGATGCGACAGCGCGGATCTGGCTGACCGGCTGGTCGCCGACAGCGTGCTGATCGAGCCGGGGGCGGTCTTTTTCGAAACCCCGCCGCAGCCCTGCCCGCTGTTCCGGCTGGGCTATGGCTCGATCGACGAGACCCGGATCCCCGAGGGCGTCGCGCTGATCGAGAGGGCCGCCAACATCGTCTGACGCGCAGCGACCCGGACCGTCGCGCGCCTTGCCGCCTGTGGTTCCATCTGCGATAGAAGGCGCGATCCGTCGCCAGAGAGGTCGCCCATGTCCTTCCGCGCCCGCCACCTTCTGGGCATCGACCATCTTTCCCCGCCCGAGATCGTGACGCTTCTGGATCTGGCGCAGGATTATGCCGGCCTGAACCGGCGCACGATCAAGCATTCCGACGCGCTGGCCGGAATGACCCAGATCAACATGTTCTTCGAGAATTCGACCCGCACCCAGTCCAGCTTCGAACTGGCCGGAATGCGGCTGGGCGCGGACGTGATGAACATGTCGATGCAGACCAGCTCGGTGAAGAAGGGCGAAACGCTGATCGACACGGCGCTGACGCTGAACGCGATGCAGCCCGACCTGCTGGTCGTGCGTCATCCGCAATCGGGCGCGGTCAACCTGCTGGCCGAAAAGGTCAATTGCGCGGTCATCAACGCGGGCGACGGGCGCCACGAACATCCCACGCAGGCGCTGCTGGACGCGCTGACGATCCGCCGCGCCAAGGGCCGGCTGCACCGCCTGAGCGTGGCCATCTGCGGCGACATCGCCCACAGCCGCGTGGCACGATCCAACCTGATCCTGCTGGGCAAGATGGAAAACCGCATCCGCCTGATCGGGCCGGCGACGCTGATGCCCGCGGGCGTGGGCGAGATGGGCGTCGAGGTCTTCGAGGACATGCGCGAGGGGCTGCGCGGCGCCGATGTGGTGATGATGCTGCGGTTGCAGCGCGAACGGATGGATGGCGGCTTCATTCCGTCCGAACGCGAATATTACCACCGCTGGGGCCTGGATGCCGAAAAGCTGGCACTGGCCGCGCCCGACGCCATCGTCATGCATCCCGGCCCGATGAACCGGGGCGTCGAGATCGACGGCACCATCGCCGACGACATCAACCGCTCGGTCATCCAGGACCAGGTCGAGATGGGCGTGGCGGTGCGGATGGCGGCGCTGGATCTGCTGGCGCGGAACCTGCGCGCCGAACGGGGCGCGGCGGCAGCAGGGGTGATGGTGTGACCGCGATCCTGTTCAGCAATGCCCGCCTGATCGACCCCGAGGCCGGGACGGACGGGCCCGGATCGCTGCTGGTCGGCGATGGCCGGATCGGGGGCCGCGGCGCGCCGGACGAGGCCGCGCCCGAAGGGGCGGAGATCGTCGATTGCGGCGGAAGGGTCCTGGCACCCGGCCTGATCGACTGGGGCGTCAAGATCGGCGAGCCGGGCGAACGGCACAAGGAAAGCTTCCGCAGCGCGGGCCTTGCCGCCGCTGCCGGGGGCGTGACCACGATCATCGCGCGGCCCGATACCGCGCCGCCCATCGACACGCCCGAATCGCTGGAATTCGTGACCCGCCGCGCCGCCGATGCGAAGGTCAACATCCGCCACATGGCCGCGCTGACCAAGCAGCGCGCAGGCCGCGAAATGGTCGAGATCGGGTTTCTGAGCGATCTGGGCGCGGCGGCCTTTACCGATGGCGTGCGCGTGGTCAGCGACAGCAAGCTGCTGTCGCGCTGCATGGCCTATGCCCGCGGCACCGGGGCGCTGATCGTGGGCCATCCGCAGGATGCCGGGCTGTCGAAGGGCGCGGCCGCGACCAGCGGCAAGTTCGCCTCGCTTTACGGCATTCCCGCCGTCTCGCCCATGGCCGAGGTGATGGGGCTGGATCGCGATCTGGCGCTGGTCGCCATGACCGGCTGCCGCTGGCACGCCGATCAGGTCACGCTTGCCGCCGCCCTGCCCGCCCTGCGGCGCGCGCGGGCGGCGGGGCTGGACGTGACCGCGGGCATTTCCATCCACCACCTGACGCTGAACGAATTCGATGTCGGCGATTATCGCACCTTCTTCCGCTTCACCCCGCCGCTGCGCTCCGAGGATGACCGCGAAGCGATGGTTCAGGCCGTGGCCGAAGGGGTGATCGACGTGATCGCCAGCTTTCACACCCCGCAGGACGAGGAATCCAAGCGCCTGCCCTTCGAGGCGGCGGCCCCCGGCGCGGTCGGACTGCAGACGCTGCTGCCCGCCGCGATGCGGCTTTATCATCAGGGCGGATTGTCGCTGCCGCAGCTTTGGCGCGCGATGTCGCTCAATCCCGCCAAGCGGCTGGGGCTGGAAGCCGGGCGGCTGACGCCCGGCGCCCCGGCCGATCTGGTCCTGTTCGATCCCGACGCGCCCTTCGTTCTGGACCGTTTCGCCCTGCTGTCGAAATCGAAGAACACGCCCTTCGACGGCGCCCGGATGGAAGGCCGCGTGTCCGGCACCTGGATTGGCGGCAACCGCGTCTTCGGGGGTGCGTCATGATGCTGATCCTGTCGGCGATCTTCGGCTATCTTCTGGGCTCGATCCCGTTCGGACTGGTGATCTCGCGGGCGATGGGCCTGGGCGACCTGCGCCAGATCGGGTCGGGCAATATCGGGGCGACCAACGTGCTGCGCACCGGCAACAGGCCGGCGGCGCTGGCGACGCTGCTGCTGGATTCCGGCAAGGGCGCGATCGCGGTGCTTCTGGCGCGTGAAGTCGGCGGCGAAAACGCGGCGATGCTGGCCGGCGGCGCGGCCTTTCTGGGTCATTGCTTCCCGGTCTGGCTGGGATTCAGGGGCGGCAAGGGCGTCGCCACCTTTCTCGGCACCCTGATCGCGCTGCACTGGCCGCTGGGGCTGATCGCCTGCGCAATCTGGCTGGCAACGGCACTGGCCACGCGCATTTCCAGCCTTTCGGCGCTGCTGGCGGCGGCCTTGTCGCCGGTCGTCGCATGGGCAACCGGGCGCGGCGACCTGGCCGCCGTCTGCGCCTTCATGGCGGTGCTGATCTTCATCCGCCACAAGGCGAATATCGCGCGGCTGATGAATGGCAGCGAACCGCGGATAGGGCGGAAAAAGGGGTAACGCGCCCGACGCCCCTGCCGGATCAGGGCGAATATGGCCACCCCAGAAACACTTTGCGAACCTTTCCAGGGCAGAAATCTGGTATTCACCCCGGTTCAGAATTCCCGATATTGACTGCGGAAGCTTTCCATGAGACGCTTTATATAATTTTTGTTTACTATAAGACTGTTTTTTGTTTACTACAGGGCTCTCGTCATCGGCGATTCCGATCTCGTCGAAGGCTGGCCGTTATCCAGACAATCCGCTGTCACGGGGAGCCTTCGGCGTTTGGAAACCGTCTTGCTCTGTTTCCGACCGATCTGAACGTTTCGCAACCTCGCGATCAGGCTGACGAAGATGACCTGCAACACCGCGCGGACCGGTATGACCCTGGTTGGCAAGATTGGCGTGTGCCAAGAATCATAATCTTCCCGCCCGGGGAGAACTTGACCCTTTACCAATGCAATTTTCGAGGAATGGAACGGACATGGACATCATCGGTGACAACGGATTGTCAATCGTGGGCGGAAAGCTTTATCCCGGATTTGAGACCCCGCCCGCGCCGGACGGTGCGGTTCTCATCGGGACCGATGCAGCGGGCAACAACTGGTGCTATGTCCAGCGTCTCCAGACCGCGCGGGTCGTCATCAGCAACGCCAACAATACCAGCGCCCCCCAGCAGATCACCTATTCGGTCAGCTCCGGCTCGACCATTGGCTTCAGCCAGAAATTCGGCGTCTCGGTAGAGGTGAGCGCAGGCATAAGCTTCCTGATCAATGTCAGCGCGAAGGTGCAGATAAGCGGCGAGATCGGTTTTTCACAGGCGTTTTCCAAGCTGGAAAGCACCGAAATCACCGCACAGACAGCGCCGGGCGTCAAAACGACGATCTATCAGGGCACGATCGTGATGTCATATTACAAACTCAGCAATGATTACACCGGATACCAGAATTATTGCACCCAGACCTGGGAAAACATGAGCACCGATGTCGTCGAAACAAATGCTTATGAGACGACAGAAACACCGTTGCCGACACTGACGGATCTCAAGGCCATGGTATAACCCAGGCATGGGCGCGGATCGCCTGACGCGGCTGCCGTGGCTTGACAGCTTCTTCACCGCGCCGGGGAAGTTCGACAGCCCTGCGCCCCCCCAACCCGATGACCGCATGACAGAAGGGGGCCGCGGCGGACGAACGGCGCCCCTTGGGCGCGGGATGCAAGGGCTTCGCGCCCCGCCGGATCACCGCCAGGGCGCGTTCCCTCAGATCCCCGCCTCGATGATGGCGCGGGCCAGGATCGGGACGGTGTGTCCGTTCAGCCCGGCGATGTTCAGCCGCGAATCGCCGACCATGTAGATCGCGGACTCGCTTTTCAGGGACTGCACCTGATCGGGCGTGGCACCGAGGCGCGAGAACATGCCGCGGTGATCGGCGATGAAATCGAACCGGTCGCTGCCCGACAATTCGCGCAGCTCGGAGGCCAGTTGACTGCGCAGCCCCAGCATCGTGTTGCGGACCTCCTCCAGTTCCGCCTGCCAGTCGGCCCGCAGAGCGGCATCCGCAAGGATCGTGCTGACGATGCGCGCCCCATGATCGGGCGGGAAGGAATAGTTCTGACGGTTCAGATAGGCCATGCTGCCCTGCGTCAGGTCGCGCGCCTCACGGCCCTCGGCCAGCGCCATCAGAATGCCGGTCCGCTCGCGGTAGATGCCGAAATTCTTGCTGCACGAGGCGGCGATCAGCACTTCGGGCAGGCTGCGCGCGACCAGCCGCGTCGCTTCGGCATCGGCTTCCAGACCGTCGCCGAAGCCCTGATAGGCCAGGTCGATCAGCGGCACCGCGCCGGATTGTTCAAGGATCGAGACGACCTCCTGCCATTGTTCCGGCGTCAGGTTCGCACCGGTCGGATTGTGGCAGCAACCGTGCAGCAGAACGATGTCGCCGCGGCCCGCCCTGGCGATATCGGCCTTCATCGCCTCGAAATCGACGCCCCGGCTGTCGTTGTCGAAATAGCGGTATTCGACGAAGGGCAGGCCCATGAATTTCAGGATCGACAGGTGGTTCGGCCAGGTCGGATCCGAAACGTAGACGGTCAGATCCGGGTTCGCCAGCCGGGCCAGTTCCAAGCCTTGCCGGATCGCGCCGGTTCCGCCCACCGTCGCCACGGAGGCCAGACGTTCGGCCGGCACCTCTCCCAGCACCATCCCGGCCATCGCCTCGCGATATTCCGGGGTGCCCGCAAGGCCGGTATAGGCCTTGGTGGTCTGGTTCTCCCAGATGCGCTGTTCGGCCTGCTTGACGGCCCGCATCACCGGCGTCACGCCCTGCGGATCCTTGTAGACGCCGACGCCAAGGTCGATCTTGCCCTGACGGGTATCGGCCTTGAATTCCTCGACCAGCATCAGGATCTTGTCGGGGGCTTGCGGTTTCAGGTTGGACAGCATTGTCAGGCGTCTCCGGTTGCGATTGGCAGGTCGGGAAAGCTGCCCCATTCGGTCCAGCTTCCGTCATAGAGCGAGTGGTTGCGGTGGCCGATCCGTTCCAGCGCCAGGCTGAGGATCGCGGCGGTCACGCCGCTGCCGCAGGTGGTGATGGCGGGCTGCGACAGATCGACCCCGGCGGTTTCGAATTCGGCCCGGATCGCGGCCTCGTCCTTCATCGTGCCGTCGGCATTGAACAGGCGTGCGAAAGGCAGATTGCGCGAGCCGGGGATGTGGCCCGCGCGCAGGCCGGGGCGCGGCTCGTCCACCTCGCCGCGAAACCGCTCGGGCGCGCGGGCGTCGATGATCTGGTGATCGGCCAGCTTGCTGGCCGCCGCCACCTGCGTCACGTCGCGGATCAGACCGGCCTGGCGCTGCACGGTGATGTGGCGGTCGCGCAGGATCGGGGCCATGTCCTCGACCGGGCGGCCCTCGGCCTGCCACTTGCCGAAGCCGCCATCCAGCACCGCCACGTCGATCTTGCCCATCAGGCGGAAATTCCACCAGACGCGAAAGGCGCTGCGCACATCGGAATTGTCGTAGACCACCACCTGATGGCCGTCGCCCACGCCCATCGCGCGCATCCGGCTGATGAACATCTCGACCGGGGGGGCGGTGTGGGGCAATGTGCTGCGCTTGTCCGAGATCGCGTCGATGTCGAAGAACCGCGCATTGGGGATATGGGCGGCCTCGTATTCGGCCCGTCCGTCGCGGCCGCTGGCGGGCATGTGCCAGCTTGCGTCGATCACCCGCAGGTCGGGGTCGTTCAGATGCGCGGCCAGCCATTCGGTCGAGACCAGCGTCTTCGGATCGTCCTGCATCCTCTTCCCCCGCATCAAGGCACGCGGTCCGATTTACAGGCCGAAGCCGCTGGCTGCAACGTGGCTTTCTTCTAGCCCTGCTTCAGAAGCCGCTGTTTCTGCCGGTTCCAGTCGCGTTTGGCGCTGGTTTCGCGCTTGTCGGCGATCTTCTTGCCCTTGGCGACGCCGATCTTCAGCTTCACCAGGCCGCGATGGTTGAAATACATCACCAGCGGCACCAGGGTCATCCCCTCGCGCCCCACGGACTGCCACAGCCGCGACAATTCGCGCCGGCTGACCAGCAGCTTTCGCTTGCGGCGCTCCTCGTGGCCGAAGACGCCGGCATTGGACAGGGCCGCGATATGGCCGTTGATCAGCCACAATTCGCCATCCTCGATGCTGGCATAGCTTTCGGCAATATTGGACTGGCCGGTGCGCAGGGACTTGACCTCGGACCCGGTCAGCACGATGCCCGCCTCCAGATCGCTTTCGATGAAGTAATCGAAACGCGCCCGCCGGTTCTCGGCGATCACCTTGTAATTTTTGTTCTCGGGTTCCTTGGCCATGACCGCGCTAGATAGGCGCGGCGCGCGCGGCTGTAAAGATCGCTGCGGCCTTCCTGGCCGATTGCCTTTGGCCGCGTCTTCGCGCTAGGGCGTGATGGCGGATGGAGGAACGGCGATGCGGCATGGCGGGACGATACTGGTTCAGGCGCTGAAGGCCAATCGGGTCGAGCGGGTCTTTTCGGTTCCCGGCGAAAGCTTCCTGGCGGCCCTTGACGGGCTGCATGACAGCGGCATCCAAAATATCGTCTGCCGGCACGAGGGCGGCGCCGCGATGATGGCCGAGGCGGCCGGCAAGCTGAGCGGCCGGCCCGGCGTGGCCTTCGTGACGCGGGGGCCGGGCGCCACCAATGCCAGCGCGGGTGTGCATGTCGCGCGCCAGGATTCGACGCCAATGATCCTGTTCGTGGGCCAGATCGCGCGCGGCGATACCGACCGCGATGCCTTTCAGGAGGTGGATTTCCGCGCCATGTTCGGCCCGCTGGCGAAATGGGTGGCGCAGATCGACGCCACCAATCGGATCGCGGAATACGTCCGCCGCGCCTTTGCGGTGGCCATGTCGGGACGCCCCGGCCCGGTGGTCCTGGCGCTGCCCGAGGACATGCTGTCGGATCGCGCCGACATCCCCGACCTGCCGGCCGCCGCGCGGCCGCTGCCCGATGTGGCGCCGCACGCCGTCGCGGCCCTGGCCGATGCGCTGGCCGGGGCGCGGCGGCCGCTGGTCGTCGCCGGCGGCTCGCAATGGTCGCAGCAGGCGGCCGATGATCTGGCGCGTCTGGCCCGCAACTGGGATCTGCCGGTCGCGGTGCCCTTCCGGCGGCAGGACCGGATCGACAACCGGTTGCCGCATTACGTGGGCGATCTGGGCGTGGGCATGAACCCCGAACTGGGGCGGGCCCTGGACGAGACCGACGTGATCCTGTCGCTGGGCGCGCGTCTGGGCGACACGCTGACGGCGGGATACAGGCTGATGGATCCGGTCAGACCGCGGGCGCGGGTGATTCATGTCCATCCCGACGAGAACGAGATGGGCCGCCTGTGGCAACCCGATCCCGGGCTGGTCGCCGATCCGCGCGAGGTCGTCGCGGCGCTGGCCGCCCTGCCCGCCCCGGACCGGGACTGGGCCGATTGGCGCGCCGATCTGCGCGCGCGCTACGAGGCATGGCAGCGCCCCCATGAGACGCCCGGCGCGGTGAAGATGGAACATGTCGTTGGCTGGCTCTCCCGGCATCTGCCCGAAGACGCGATCCTGACCAATGGCGCGGGCAATTACGCCGCCTTCCTGCACCGGTATTTCCGCTGGAAACGATACGGAACCCAGCTTGCGCCGACCTCGGGCAGCATGGGCTATGGACTGCCCGCCGCGATCGCGGCCAAGCTGGCCCACCCCGATCGGCTGGCGATCTGCCTTGCCGGCGACGGCTGCCTGCAAATGACGGTGACCGAGCTTTCGACGGCGGCGCAGTACGGAGCCCCTATCATCGTGATCGTCGCCAATAACGGCCAATACGGCACCATCCGGATGCATCAGGAGCGTCACTATCCCGGCCGCGTCTCGGGCACGGCGCTGTTCAGCCCCGATTTCGCGGCCCTTGCCCGCGCCTATGGCGGCCATGGCGAGATCGTGCGCGAAGACGGGGAATTCGCCGATGCCTTCGCCCGCGCCCGCGATGCCGGCACGCTGGCGGTGATCGAGCTGCGGCTGGATCCCGAGGCGCTGACGACGGGTGCGACGCTGAGCCAGATCCGCGATGCGGCACGCGGCGCGCGATGAGGTCCGGCCCGCGAAACCTGATTTCGGACGTGGCCGGTCTGCGGGTCGGGAACGCGGCCGAGGCGCGGCTGAAATCCGGGGTCACGGTGCTGACGGGCGATGCGCCCTTCACCGCGGCGGTGCAGGTCATGGGCGGCGCGCCGGGCAGCCGCGAAACCGATCTTCTGGCGCCCGACAAGCTGGTCACCGCGGTGGATGCGCTGGTCCTGTCGGGCGGCTCGGCCTTCGGGCTGGCCGCCTGCGACGGGGTGATGCAGGCGCTGCGCGCCGCGGGGCGCGGCTTTGCGGTCGGCGCGGCACGGGTGCCCATCGTGCCGGGTGCAATCGTCTTCGATCTGCTGAATGGCGGCGACAAGGACTGGACCGAAAATCCCTATCCCGCGCTCGGCCGTGCCGCCTGGCAGGCCGCCGCGCCCGATTTCGGCATCGGCAGCGCGGGCGCGGGAACAGGGGCGATGACGGGACGGCTGAAGGGCGGGCTGGGCTCGGCCTCGGCGGTGCTGGAGAACGGCCTGACCATGGGGGCGCTGGTCGTGGTCAATGCGATAGGCTCGGCGACCATCGGCGAAGGCCCGCATTTCTGGGCCGCGCCGTGGGAACTGGAGGGTGAATTCGGGCGCGGCGGCCTGCCGCGCAGCTTCCCGGCCGCGCAAGAGCCGCAGCCGATGAAACGTCAGGGCGAGGCCACGACCCTCGCCATCGTCGCCACCGATGCCGCCCTGGACAAGGCGGCGCTGCAACGGCTGGCCATCGCCGCGCATGACGGGCTGGCCCGCGCGCTGGTTCCCAGTCATACGCCGATGGATGGCGATTTGGTCTTCGCCGTCTCGACCGGGGCGCGGCGGGTCGCGGACCCGGTGGCGCAGGTCTTCGGGCTGGGCCATGCCGCGTCCTGCACCCTGGCCCGTGCGGTGGCGCGCGCAATCCACGCGGCCGAACCCGCGCCAGGCGATCTGCAACCCTGCTGGTCGGTGCGTTTCGGCGCATGAGAAAGGGCGGTGCGACAAGCGCACCGCCCCCAGAGATCGCCAAGAGGGAAAAACTCAGCGATAGATGTAAACGATCTGGCGGTCGTTCGGGTTCACCAGAACCGTCTGCCCATTGATCTGGGCATAGCGATAAGCCGGATATTCCGGGATATCATACAGGGTCACGTCTTCGGGAATGCCGGCACCGGGCACGACCTCGCCCTCCAGATAGACCGGATCGACGGTGTTCTGGGTCACGTAGGTCGTAACTTGCGCGTCAGGTTCCTCGGTCGCGGCAGCGCCCGAGGTTCCGCCAAGCGCCGCGCCCGCGACCGCGCCGATCGGTCCCGCGACCAGGGCACCCATCGCCGCCCCCGTCACGCCGCCCACGGCGGCGTTCTGGCCGGCGCCGGCCTTGTCCGCCGCCGGGGCCTCGATCACCGTGACGCCGATCTGCTGGCGGTTGGGATACAGCGGCTCGATCTTGTCGCCGGCCTTGACGGTCAGGTAATCGCCATAGGACCAGCCGCTGAGATCGCCGGCGACGACCTCGCACCAATTGGCGCTTTCGATACAGCCGCTTACGGTGACTTCGGCGCCCGACTTGATCGAGCCGATCACCTCGTTCTGCACGCCGGGACCCGAACGAACGTTCAGATCGGTGCCGGCCGTGGCCATGGTCTGGGCCTGGGCCGCGCCCGCCAGTGCGATCGCGGCGGCGGTGGTGGTCATGAACAGCTTGCGCATCGTTCGTCTCCTTGTTTGCCGATCCGGGCTTGCGGATCATTGGCGATCCAACCCCGCCCGCCGCAAGGACGTTCCTGCGCCGCCATCAACAGGACATCACTTTTTATTGCCGCCGCGGCGGGAACCCGCCCACTTTGACAAGGCTGGGGCAGCGTGATCATCTATCGCCAAATCGCCAAGGAGGCCGAAGCCGATGACCAAGCATTCCACCGATCTGAAAACCCTGCTGCGCGACCCGTCGCTGCTGGAAACGCGCGCCTTCGTTGCCGGCGAATGGGTCGATGCCGATGACGGTGCCACCTTCGATGTGGTCAATCCCGCCCGCGGCGACGTGATCGCGAAGGTCGCCGATCTGACCCGGTCCGAGGTTGCCCGCGCCATCGACGCCGCCGCCCAGGCGATGAAGGGCTGGGCCGCGAAGACGGCCAAGGAACGCGCGCAGGTGATGCGCAAGTGGTTCGACCTGATGATGGAAAACCAGGACGACCTGGGCCGCATCCTGACCGCCGAGATGGGCAAGCCCCTGGCCGAGGCCAAGGGAGAGATCGCCTATGGCGCCAGCTTCATCGAATGGTTCGGCGAAGAGGCCAAGCGCGTCTATGGCGAGACCATCCCGGGCCACCAGCCCGACAAGCGCCTGACCGTGATCCGCCAGCCGGTCGGCGTCGTGGGCAGCATCACGCCGTGGAATTTCCCCAATGCGATGATCGCGCGCAAGGCGGGACCGGCGCTGGCGGTCGGCTGTGGCTTCGTCGCCCGTCCCGCCGCCGAGACGCCGCTTTCCGCGCTGGCGATGGCGGTGTTGGGCGAGCGCGCGGGCCTGCCCAAGGGCATCCTGTCGGTCGTCACCTCGTCGCGGTCATCGGAGGTCGGCAAGGAATTCTGCGAGAACCCCAAGGTCCGCAAGCTGACCTTCACCGGCTCGACCGAGGTCGGCCGCATCCTGCTGCGCCAGGCCGCCGATCAGGTGATGAAATGCAGCATGGAACTGGGCGGCAACGCGCCCTTCATCGTCTTTGACGATGCCGATCTGGACGCCGCGGTCGAGGGCGCGATGGCGTCGAAATTCCGCAATAACGGCCAGACCTGCGTTTGCGCCAACCGGATCTATGTGCAGGCGGGTGTCTATGACGCATTCGCCAAGAAGCTGGCCGCCGCCGTGGACAAGCTGCGCGTCGGCGACGGGCTGGAAGACGGCACCACCACCGGGCCGCTGATCAACGAGGACGCGGTGGAGAAGGTCGAAGAACATATCAAGGACGTGCTGGATGGCGGCGGCGATGTCGTGACCGGCGGCAAGCGGATCGACGGCCTGTTCTTCCAGCCGACCGTGGTGACCGGCGTCAACGATGGCATGAAGGTCGCGACCGAGGAAACCTTCGGCCCGCTGGCGCCGCTGTTCCTGTTCGAGACCGAAGACGAGGTCGTGGACAAGGCCAACGCGACCATCTTCGGACTGGCGTCCTATTTCTATGCCCGCGACGTGGGCCGGATCACCCGGGTTCAGGAGGCGCTGGAATACGGCATCGTCGGCGTGAACACCGGGATCATCTCGACCGAAGTGGCGCCCTTCGGCGGCGTCAAGCAGTCGGGCCTGGGCCGCGAGGGCAGCCACCACGGCATCGATGATTATCTGGAGATGAAATATATCTGCCTGTCGATCTGACGGCGGATTTGCGGCGTGGCGGAACGATTGGCTTCCGCCGCGCATTTTGTCGGCGAACGGCGCCGCGGAAGCGGTGCCTTGGCATCAATCAGGGAAGGCTCGTCATGGAAGGTTTCGGCTGGATTCTGTCCATCATTCTCGGCGCGATTGCAGGCTGGATCGCGGAAAAGATCATGAAAAGCGATCACAGCCTGGTCGTGAACATCATCCTGGGCATTCTGGGCGCGCTGGTCGGGAACTGGCTGTTCCGCGCGCTGCTGGGCGGCACAGCCGGCGGCGTCATCGGACAGCTTGTGGTCGCGGTCATCGGTGCCTGCATCCTGATATGGCTGGGCAGGCTGGTCCGCAGCAAGACCTGACGGCCACGGTCACGGACCATGAAAACGCCGGCGCGGGTTTCTCCGCGCCGGCTTTCCCTTGTGCAGACGGTCGGCCTAGCGGTCGTCCTCATCCTCATCGTCGCCGCTGTCGGGCAGGTTGAAGAAACTGTCCGCATCCACCTCGCGCTGCGGCTTTTCCTCTTCGTCCTCGTCCCTGGACAGCGAGAAATTCTCCAGCCCGGCGATGGCGGTGGGCAGGCGCGGTTCCTCCCCGCTCATCGCCAGCGAGGTTTCGGTGCTGACCAGCTTGCGCCGTTCGTCATCGGTCATCACCTCGCCGTCGGCGGCGCGTTTCTTGGCCGCCTTCTGGACAGCGGCATCCAGTTCGGTCTGGCGGCACAGGCCCAGCGCGACCGGGTCGATCGGCTGGATGTTGGAGATGTTCCAATGCGTCCGGTCGCGGATCGAGTTGATCGTGGGCTTGGTCGTGCCGACCAGCTTGGCGACCTGGGAATCGGCCAGTTCGGGATGAAATTTCACCAGCCACAGGATCGCGGCGGGGCGGTCCTGACGCTTGGACAGCGGCGTGTAGCGCGGCCCGCGACGCTTTTCCTCGCCCTCGGCGGCAGGATTGTATTTCAGTTTCAGCGAATAGGCGGGATCGGCCTCGCCCTTCTTGATCTCGGCCGGCTCAAGCTGGTGCGAGGCCACCGGATCATAGCCCTTCACGCCGGCAGCCACGTCGCCATCGGCGATGCCCTGCACTTCCAACTCGTGCAGACCGCAGAAATCGCCGATCTGCTTGAAACTCAGCGTGGTGTTGTCAACCAGCCAGACGGCGGTAGCCTTGGCCATCAGCGGCTTGTTCATGTCTTTCTCCTTCGCATCTCGGCCCCGAGGATGGCCTTCATCAGCCGGGAAAACGGCTTTCGGCGGGTGCCATTCCTCGTTTTCGGGGGGAATTGCGGGTGGATATAGCGATTTCGTCGGCACGGGAAAAGGGGAATCGCACGAATCTCGGTGCGCGGCGGCATTTGGCGGGCTAGACTTGGACCATGAAACGCCTGTCCGCCCTTCTTGCCGCGATGCTTTGGGCAAGCCTTGCAGTGCCGGCCGCCGCCCAGGACCGCGCCGGCCGGTTCGATTATTACGTCCTGTCGCTTGGCTGGTCGCCCTCCTGGTGCCGTGCGACGGGGGATTCCCGCGATGCCGGGCAATGCGACGCCGGCGGCAAGACCGATTTCATCGTCCATGGGCTCTGGCCGCAATATGAACGCGGCTGGCCGCAGGATTGCGCCTCGGACGATCGCGACCCGTCGCGGCGGGACAGTCAGGCGATGGCGGATCTGATGGGCTCGGGCGGACTGGCCTGGTATCAGTGGAAGAAACATGGCCGCTGTTCGGGGCTGTCGGCGGCCGGCTACTTCGCGGCCACCCGCGAGGCGGCGACGCGCGCGCGCATCCCCGGTGTGTTCGACGGCCTGTCCCGCGACATCACGCTGCCGCCCTCGGTCATCGAGGATGCCTTCATCGAGGCCAATCCGGCGCTGACCCGCGACGGCATCACCGTCACCTGCCGGTCCGAGGCCCTGCAGGAGGTCCGCATCTGCCTGACCCGCGATCTTCAGCCACGCGACTGCGCGCCCGATGCGCGGCGCGATTGTTCGCGGCGTTCGGTCCTGATGGAAAAGGTGCGCTGAACCGACGGCCCCGCCCGGCCCCGGGATGCGGCCACCGAACCGAAAGCGCCGTCGAAGATCCCTTCAGCCCGCCGAGGTGCCCAGCGTCTTGCGGGCTCGGGCGACCATATCACGCATTTCCTTCAGGCTCATCGCGCCGAAGACGGCCTCGTCTCCGGCGACGAAGGCGGGCGTCCCCATCAGGCCCATATGATCGGCAAGCTGGAAGGACAGGGCGATGTGGTCACTGACACGCTTGGCGTCCATCTCGCGGCGCAATTGCGCCTCATCCAGTCCGACCTCACGGGCGACGCGCATCACCGTCGGTTCGGCCGCGCGCACCTTCAATTTCATCAGCGCCTCATGGAACTGCCAGTATTTTCCCTGGCTCAGCGAGGCCAGCGAGGCGCGGGCCGCAAATTCGCTGCCGGGCCCGAAGACCGGCCATTCGCGATAGACGACGCGAAGCTGCGGATCGGACAGGATCAGCCTCTGCACCGTGCCGACCATCTTCCGGCAGAAGGGACAATTGTAGTCGAAGAACTCGGTCAGCGTGACATCGCCCTGCGGATTGCCCAGAACCGGAGCATTGGGCGAGCGTTCCAGCGCCTTGCGCAGTTCCTCGGGCATCGGGTTGGGCCGGTCCTGCGCGAAGGCCGGCAGCGCGGCGGCACCGAGCGCGGCACAGGCGGTCAGCAAATGGCGGCGGGTCGGCATGGGCGTTCCTTTCGGGTCGTCATCGGATGTCGCACCCGGACAGGGATAGAAGGCCGTCGGATGCGGGAACAGTCACGTTTCGGTGGGGTCGGACATGCGATCTGCCGCCGATGCCGGCGGGTTTCCTTTGGAAAATGGGTGATTCGGCCGCATTCTGTCCGGATACATCCCAACTGGACAGGAACCGCCATGCCCCGTCTGACCGTTTCCGCCGCCATTGCCGCGCTGCTGGCCCTGCCTGCTGTCGCGCAAGAGACGCCGACACCCGTTCCCGTGATCCCCGCGCCGCAGACACAGGCCACGCCGCAGACCGGCGACGCCCAGGGCGAAACCCGGCCCCAACCGATCGCGCCGGCGCGGAAAGCCACCTGCTCGGATCGCAAGCAGGTGACGTCGTAATCGGGCCCGCGGCCCGCAACTCCGTGCCGCGACGGGCGGGATGCGGGTTCATTTCTTGCGGCCCGGCCGTTTCGACCTTTTGCAGATCTTCGCCTGCGGATCGAGGCGGACGTATTCGCGCGCGCTGATCCGGTTGATCGACAAGGACCGGTTCCAGCCGCCGAACCATTCCCGGCGGATCCCGTTGCGGTAATATTCACCCATGATCTGATCGACCAGCGGCGGGATGATCGTGGTGCCGGGGATGCGCGGCGCGTGAAAGCCGATCGTCAGTTTCGGGCCCAGACAGGCATTGGGCAGCGTAGTCAGAATCGTGCAGGCCGAATCGCAAACGCCCCGGATGCGGATCGGACGGCTTGACCGCGCCAGTTCGGCCCGCCGCCGGACCATCTGCAGGACATTGCCGCCCTTGTCGTTCCAGATATCCAGATAGCCATCGGTCACGCGCATCTCGGCCGCCGCCGGCAGCGGCGCCAGGGCCAGCGCGACCAGCAGCGCGATCCGGGCCGCCTTCATCGACCGCGCTCGGGCGCCGGCAGCCGGGGGCCGGCCGGCGGCGGCGCGACAAGGACAAGGGCAAGCATCAGCCGGGCCATGGTCGTGGTCATGGCAACAGTATCGGCGGAAGCAAGCCGGCGCGAAAGCCGTCAGTCGCTCCTGTCACGCAATCGTCAGGTCTTGTGCGCGGCCCTTCCCTGACCGGGCGGAATCGCTTATCTGCGGCCCATGCAGCAGAACCCGCCCGATCTTCGCCCCGACCTTGCCCGCGCCCGCATCCCCGAACAGCGGCGCGACGGTCAGCCGACCATCGGCATGGTCAGCCTGGGTTGCCCCAAGGCGCTGGTGGACAGCGAACGCATCCTGACGCGCCTGCGCGCCGAGGGTTACGCGATCAGCGCGGATTACGCGGGCGCGGATGCGGTGGTCGTCAACACCTGCGGCTTTCTGGACAGCGCCAAGGCGGAATCGCTGGATGCGATCGGCGAGGCGCTGGCCGAAAACGGCCGGGTGATCGTCACCGGCTGCCTGGGGGCGGAGCCCGACTATATCACCGGCGCGCATCCCCGCGTCCTGGCCGTGACCGGACCGCATCAATACGAACAGGTCCTGGATGCGGTCCATGACGCGGTCCCGCCCGCGCCCGATCCGTTCATCGACCTGCTGCCCGCCAGCGGCGTCAGCCTGACGCCGCGCCATTACAGTTATCTCAAGATCTCAGAGGGCTGTAACCATAAGTGCAAGTTCTGCATCATCCCCGACATGCGCGGCCGCCTGGTCAGCCGCCCGGCCCATGCGGTGATCCGCGAGGCCGAAAGGCTGGTCGAGGCCGGGGTCCGCGAGCTTCTGGTCATCAGCCAGGACACCAGCGCCTACGGCCTTGACCGCCGCCATGCCGAGGAACGCGGCCACCGCGCCCATATCACCGATCTGGCCCGCGACCTTGGCTCGCTGGGGGCATGGGTGCGGCTGCATTATGTCTATCCCTATCCGCATGTGCGCGACCTGATCCCGCTGATGGCCGAAGGACGGGTGCTGCCCTATCTGGACATTCCCTTCCAGCACGCGCATCCTGACGTGCTGCGCCGCATGGCCCGGCCGGCGGCGGCGGCGAAGACGCTGGACGAGGTCGCGGCCTGGCGCGCGATCTGCCCCCAGATCACCCTGCGATCCACCTTCATCGTCGGCTATCCCGGCGAGACCGAGACCGAATTCCAGACCCTGCTGGACTGGCTGGACGAGGCGCGACTGGATCGCGTCGGCTGCTTTCAATACGAGAACGTCAAGGGCGCGCGGGCAAACGATCTGCCCGATCATGTCGCCCCCGAAATCAAGCAGGACAGGTTCGAGCGGTTCATGCAGAAGGCGCAGGCCATCAGCGAGGCAAAGCTCGCCGCCAAGATCGGACAGCGGGTCCAGGTGATCGTGGATCAGGTGGACGCCGATGGCGCCACCTGCCGCACCAAAGCCGATGCGCCCGAAATCGACGGCAACCTGTTCATCGACCAGGGGTTCGAGGCGCTGTCGCCCGGCGATATCGTCACCGTGACCGTGGACGAGGCCGGCGAATACGACCTGTGGGGTCACATGTGAGCCTGCGCAACCGGCTGCCCGCCTTCATCAGCGATCACTACGAGGTCCATGAATGGCGCCATGCCAGCGCGATCCTGGCCCATGATTTCCCCGACGAATGGCGCGATATCGTCGATGTCCTGACCGCGTTCCGGCTGCGACGCGAATGGATCGAAGTCGGCGGCGGCAACAAGTCGCGCGTCTCGGCCTTCATCGACGGCGCGCTGGCGCGGCGCGGATGGTCCGAACGCCAGTTCCGGACCGGCATCGTCGTGGACGATTCGCTGACCGAAAGCCCCACGCACAAGGTGGACTGCTTCAAGAACGGCATCGGCCTGGAAATCGAATGGAACAACAAGGATCCGTTCTATGACCGTGATCTGAACAATTTCAGGCTGCTCTTCGATCTGCGCGCGCTGAGCGTGGGCGTGATCGTCACCCGATCCGACGCGCTGCAACGAATCTTCAGGACTTTGGGACGAGGATCGTCCTATGGCGAATCGACGACGCATATGTCCAAGCTTCTGCCGCGGATTGAAGGTGGCGGCGGGGCCGGTTGTCCGCTATTGGTATTCGGGATCACCGAAGCACTATATGTAGAAGGGCGAGGCGATGAACAGCGCGAGTGACGATCTTCTGGCGGCAGCCGGATCCACGCGTTTCGGCACCATCCTCGCCGATCCGCCCTGGCAGTTCCAGAACCGCACCGGCAAGATGGCGCCAGAACACAAAAGGCTGTCGCGCTATCCGACCATGACGCTGGACGACATCTGCGATCTGCCGGTCGAGGCCATCGCAGCCGCGCGCGCGCACCTGTATCTGTGGGTTCCGAACGCGCTGCTGCCCGAAGGGCTTCGGGTCATGGATCAATGGGGCTTCAGATACAAAAGCAACCTGATCTGGTACAAGATCCGCAAGGATGGCGGCCCGGACCGTCGCGGGGTCGGCTTCTATTTCCGCAACGTGACCGAAATCCTGCTGTTCGGGGTGCGCGGCAAGGATGTGCGGACATTGGCGGCGGGCCGGTCGCAGGAAAATATCCTCGTCACCCAGAAGCGCGAGCACAGCCGCAAGCCCGACGAACAATACGGTCTGATCGAGGCGTGCAGCTGGGGCCCCCGGCTGGAAATGTTCGCACGCGGTCCGCGCGAGGGCTGGAATGTCTGGGGAAACCAGGCCCAGCAATACGAACCCGACTGGCCGACCTATGCCAACCATTCGCAAAGCAACGTCGTGAAGCTGCGCGAATAGGGGCTTTTGGGAACTGTCTTCTGGCCAGTCGGCATCTTCGGGATCCAGCGCTTCGATCCGCCGTCCCTGTGGCGGCGCCAGCCGGACGTGGCTTTGCCACCCCCGTGGCGCGGGACGCACCGCGCGCGCGCACCGACCCGCATCATCCGGCTGCCGATCACCGGTTTGACGTGCCGGTTCGGCGTCCTATCCTGCGCAGGCGGCCCAGAAGACCGATGACGCCGTTTTGCGGGGGATGCCCTTGATTCAGACGATGATCACCATCAGCCCGGCTTTCGACCCCGACGGCGCCCCGCGCAAGCCCGGCGCCCTGTGCATCGGTGCGCAGAAGGCGGGGACAAGCTGGCTGGCGCAGATGCTGGGCCAGCATCCGCAGGTCTGGATCCCGCCCTTCAAGGAGGTGCAGTATTTCAACCACCGCTTCATCCCCGGACACCGCCGCTGGATCGGCTGGCACTATCGCAACAAGCCGGCCGAGATCCGCGACCGCCATGCCAGACGCGACGTGCCGGTGCCACCGGAACTGGATGCCTATCTGGACGGGCTGACGGCTGGCCGGATGTTTCACAACCAATGGTACAAGCGCGTCTTCTTTCCCGCCCCCGCCCATGCCGTGCCGATGGATTTCACGCCCGAATATTCGACCCTGCCCGAAGACGGCGTGGATTTCGTGGCGGGCTTTCTGAAGAAGGCCAAGATCGTCTACCTGATCCGTCACCCGGTCGACCGCGCCATCTCGCAGCTTCGGATGAATCTCCGGCGCGAAAGGCGCGTGCCCGCGACCAATTCAGACTGGCGGGCCGAGCTGGACAACCCCGTGCTGCTCGATCGCGGCGATTACGCGACCTATCTGCCGCGCTGGCGGGCGCGGTTTCCGCAGATGATGGTGATCCCCTTCGGCCGCATCGCGCGCGAGCCCGACCTGCTGATGGACGAGATCGAGGATTATCTGGGCATCGGCCCCTTCCCCTACATGAACCTGCGCCAGAAGGTCTTTGCCAATCCCGCGGGCCTGCAACCCCCGCCCGAGACGGTCGAGGCGCTGACCGAAAGGCTGGCTCCGCAGATCGACTTTCTCGCCCGCGAGATGGGCTCCGATTTCGTCGACCGGCTGCGCTGACCTTTTCGCCGCCCGCGCTTTGGCCTACATAGCCTGCAAAACCTTCAGGAGATTCCGATGGCGTCCTATCAGTTCGTGTATCACATGGACGGCGTGTCCAAGACCTATGCCGGCGGCAAGAAGGTGTTCGAGAACATCCGCCTGAACTTTCTGCCCGGCGTCAAGATCGGCGTGGTCGGCGTCAATGGCGCCGGCAAATCCACTCTGCTGCGCGTGATGGCCGGTCTGGACAAGGATTTCACCGGCGAGGCCTGGGCCGCGAAGGGCGCGACCGTGGGCTATCTGCCGCAGGAGCCGCAGCTTGACCCGGCGCTGAACGTGCGCGGCAATGTCATGGAAGGTGTGAAGGCCAAGCAGCAGAAGCTGGATCGCTACAACGAACTGGCGATGAACTATTCCGACGAGACGGCCGAGGAAATGGCCGCGTTGCAGGATCAGATCGACGCCGAGGACCTGTGGGATCTGGACAGCCAGATCGACGTCGCGATGGAGGCTTTGCGCTGCCCGCCCGACGATGCCGATGTCGAGACCCTGTCGGGCGGCGAACGGCGCCGCGTCGCGTTATGCAAGCTGCTGCTGGAAGCACCGGACATGCTGCTTCTGGACGAGCCGACCAACCACCTGGACGCGGAAACCATTGCCTGGCTGCAAAAGCACCTGATCGAATACAAGGGCACGATCCTGATCGTGACGCATGACCGCTATTTCCTCGACGACATCACCGGCTGGATCCTGGAACTGGATCGCGGCCGCGGCATCCCCTACGAGGGCAATTACTCGGCCTGGCTGGAACAGAAGGCCAAGCGGCTGGAACAGGAAGCGCGCGAGGACAAGTCCAAGCAGAAGGTTCTGGAACGCGAACTGGAATGGATTCGCGCCGGCGCCAAGGCCCGTCAGGCCAAGCAGAAGGCCCGGATCAACGCCTATAACGAGATGGCCGGCCAGTCCGAACGCGAGAAACTGTCCCGCGCGCAGATCATCATCCCGAATGGCGAACGCCTGGGCAACAAGGTGATCGAGGTCGACGGCCTCAAGAAGGCCATGGGCGACAAGCTTTTGATCGAGGGGCTGGATTTCAGCCTTCCGCCCGGCGGCATCGTCGGCGTGATCGGCCCGAACGGCGCCGGCAAATCGACCCTGTTCCGGATGCTGACCGGGCAGGAACAGCCCGATGACGGCGAAATCACCTATGGCGACACGGTGCACCTGTCCTATGTCGATCAGTCCCGCGACGCGCTGGAAGCCGGCAAGACCGTGTGGGAGGAAATTTCCGGCGGTGCCGAACAGATCGTTCTGGGCGACGCGCAGATGAACAGCCGCGCCTATTGCAGCGCCTTCAACTTCAAGGGCGGCGACCAGCAGAAGAAGGTCGGCCAGCTGTCGGGCGGGGAACGCAACCGCGTCCACATGGCCAAGCTGCTGAAATCGGGCGGCAACGTGCTGCTGCTGGACGAACCGACCAACGATCTGGACGTCGAGACGCTTCAGGCGCTGGAAGCCGCGTTGGAAGATTTTGCCGGCTGCGCGGTGATCATCAGCCACGACCGCTTCTTCCTCGATCGCCTCTGCACCCATATCCTGGCCTTCGAGGGCGATGCCCATGTCGAATGGTTCGAAGGCAATTTCGAGGCCTATGAACAGGACAAGGTGCGCAGGCTGGGACCGGACAGTATCGAGCCGAAGCGGGTGAAATACAAGAAGTTCACCCGCTAACCCGCCACGCTGGCCACCAATCCGGCGGCGGGCCCGGATGCCGGTTCAGAAAACGCGGCCGCGCCCGACCGCAGGCGGGCGCGGATGTGGCTGTGCCAGACATGTGGTCGGGCGGCCCGCCACCGCGCCGATGCCTATTCCCGCAGCCGCCAGCCGGTCGCGAAGATCCAGCGGATGATGGCAAAGCAGATCACCACCATGACCGCCACCGCGACCAGCGACACGCCGACGGGCACATCGGCCAGCCCGAAGAAGGCCCAGCGAAAGCCCGAGATCAGGTAGAGAACCGGATTCAGCTTGGCCACCGCCTCCCAGAAGGGCGGCAGCATCGAGGCCGAATAGAAGGCGCCGCCCAAAAACACCAGGGGCGTGATGACCATCAGCGGGATCAGTTGCAACTGCTCGAACGACCGGGCCCAAAGCCCGATGATGAAGCCCAGCAACGAAAAGCCAAGCGCGGTCAGGAACAGGAAGGCCATCATCCAGAACGGATGCAGGATATGAACGCCCACGAAGAAGAAACTGGTCGCCAGGATCACCAGCGCGATCAGCATCGCCTTGACCGCGGCCGCGCCGACAAAACCCGCCGTCACCTCGATCCAGCCGACGGGCGAGACCAGATATTCGTAGATCGTGCCCGAGAATTTCGGGAAATAGATCCCGAAACTGGCATTGCTGACCGATTGCTGAAGAATCGTCAGCATCATCAGGCCGGGCACGATGAAGGCGCCGTAGGGCACGCCCTCGACCGACTGGATACGTCCGCCGATCGCCGCGCCGAAGACCACGAAATACAGCGTCGTCGAGATCACCGGCGACAGCATCGACTGCATGATGGTGCGGAAGAATCGCATCATCTCGTGATGGAAGATCGCCCAGATGCCGGGCCAGTTGACGGCCGGGCTCATGCCGCGTCCTCCGCTTTCCTGTCCTCGTTGACCAGCGTCATGAACACCTCTTCAAGGCTGGATTGCCGGGTCGAGACATCGCGCACCGTCACGCCCTCGCCGGCCAGATCGCCCAGCAGGCGCGCAATGCCCGTGCGCTCGGCCCGCGTGTCGTAATCATAGCGGATCGCGCGCCCGTCTTCGGACAGAACCAGACCGCGATCCGCGACCGATTTCGGAACCGCCGTCAGCGGCGCATCCAGTTCGATGGTCAGGGATTTCCTGCCGAACTCGCCCATCAGGTCGTCCTTGGGCTTCATCAGCAGCAATTCGCCCCGATTGATGACACCGATGCGGTCGGCCATCTCCTCGGCCTCTTCCAGATAATGCGTGGTCAGGATGATGGTCACGCCGTCGCGGCGCAGCCCTTCGACGACCTGCCACATCTCGCGGCGCAGGGCCACATCGACCCCCGCCGTCGGTTCGTCCAGAAACAGCACCCTGGGCTGATGCGACAGCGCCTTGGCGATCAGCACCCGCCGCTTCATCCCGCCCGACAATTCGCGCGTCATCGCGGCGCGCTTGTCCCACAGGGCCAGCGACCGCAGCACCTGTTCCAGATAGGCATCGTCGGGCCCCGCGCCATACAGGCCGCGCGTGAATCGCACCGTGTTCCAGACCGTCTCGAACGGCTCCAGCGCGATTTCCTGCGGGACCAGCCCGATCAGCCGCCGCGCGGCGCGCCAATCGGTGCGGATGTCGTGGCCGCCGACGCGGACGGTGCCGCCCGTAGGCACGACCAGCCCGCAGATGATCGAGATCAGCGTCGTCTTGCCTGCCCCGTTCGGGCCCAGCAGGGCCACGATCTCGCCCTCGGCAATCTCCATGCTGACGCCTTGCAGCGCCGTGGTGCCGCTGCCGTATTGCTTCGACAGATCGTCGATTTCGATGATATTCGTCATCCCTCGTTTCCTTGTCCTTCGGCCGTCAGTTCGCCCGCACCGGCCGGGCCGCACCGCCGCCCTGTCGCCGCAACGTGATGGTCAGCAGCACCGCCAGCGCGACAAAGGCGATCGCGCCCACGCGAAACGTGCCCGAATAGCCCAGATGGGCGACCAGCGGCTGAGATGCCAGAGGCGACAGGAACTGACCCAGAAAAATCGCCGCCGTCATCAGCCCCGAGATCAGCCCGCGATGCCGCGCGGGCGTCACGTTCAGCGCCGTGGTGATGAAGGTCGGCATGCAAAAGCCCAGCCCCGCGCCGATCAGCCCGGTCGAGATCATCTCGGCCGGCAGCGAATGTTCGGCCGTCAGCCCCGCAAATCCGGTCGCCAGCAACAGATACCCCGTCACCGGCGTCCCGATCCGCCCCAGCCGGGGCCGCACCAGCCCCGAGACGATCGAGGCTATGGCCGCGGCCAGCATCATCGCCCCCATCGCCGCCCCGGCGCTGGTCGGATCGGTCAGACCCATCGCGTTCAGCTGATAGGGCAGTTGCGTCGGGATCGCGTAGAAGATCACGAAGGTCAGCATCGCCGCGCCCGCCATCACCGCGACCACGCCCTGCCAGCCCGGCTCGGCCCCGGTCAGATGCGGTCCGCTGACGGGTCTGCCATCGGCCGCGCGCGCCGGCTCGGGCAGGATCGCCGACAGGATCGGCAGCAGCAGCCCGGCCAGCCCGTAGATCGCAAAGGGCAGGCGCGCGTCCTGGGCGGCCAGCACGCCCGCCACGCTGACAAAGACCAGTCCGCCCAGATTGGTCGCGGCGATCTGATAGCCCATCAGCCGCCCACGCGCCGGACCTTCGAAATAATCGCCGACCAGCGCGGCCTGCGACGTCATGATCGACGCCACCCCCAGGCCCAGCACCAGGCGGCTGACCAGAATGGCCTCGATCGAATCCAGATACAGCCCTGCGGTTCCCGCCACGGTATAGATCACCATGCCCACCAGCAGCGGCTTGCGCCGCCCCAGCCGGTCGGTAAGGCTGCCGGCGAAAGGCGCGACGATGGCGACCAGCAGCGAGGGCGCGGTGATCAGCAGACGGGTCAGCGTCGCGGCCCGGGGGTCGTCGGCAAAGCGCGCCTCGAGCCCCGGCAGCGAGGGGGTGATCGTGGCGTTGGACATGATGGTCAGCATCGCGGCCATCATCAGCCCCCATGCGCGGGGGTCCTTCAGAAGCCGGTCCATCACCCCTCCTCCGGATCATAGGGTCGTCCTTCGCGCGCCACGGCCAGCGCGTCGGCCCACCAGTCCAGCCGATGCGCGAAGACGGCCATCGCCGCCTCGACCGCCGCCGCGTCCTCGGGGTCGGCGATCCGCCCCGCTTCGTCGATCCTCCGCCAGGGCGAGACGAAACTGACCGTATCGCGCAGGGTCACGGTGTGCAGTTCGGCCAGGATGATGCGCAGCGCCTCGATCGCGCGCAGCCCGCCCGACATGCCGCCATAGCTGATCAGCCCCACGGGCCGTGCGAACCAGCCCGGCCCCGAGGAATCGATCAGCGTCTTCAGCGGCCCCGGCTCGGCGTGATTGTATTCCGGCGTGACGATGACGAAACCGTCCAGCCCCTGCATCCGCTGGTGCAGGCTGCCGATCGCCGCCTTGTCGCCGATCTGCACCGGCAGCAGGCCGGGATCGGCCGGGTCGATCAGCCGCGTGGCAAAACCGTGCCGCTCAAGCTGGCCGGTGACCCAACGCGCGACGCGATCATTCACCCGACCCTCGCGGATCGAGCCCAGGATCACGCCGATGATCTTCTGTCGTCCCATGCCTGTTCCTTGCCATTTGCGTTGCAGGATGCGACCCTAGCGCCTGAACCTTGGTTGAGGACAAGGACAAAATGTCCCGCAAAATCAATTCGTCACAATCGTCTCTGCCGAACAGCCTTCCCGTCGGCGCGCTGTCCCGGCGCAGTGGAATCCCCGTCTCGGCGATCCGTTTCTATGAACGCGAGGGGCTTTTGACAGCCTCCCGCAACGCGATCGGCCATCGTCGCTATGGCCGCGCCAGCCTTCGGATCCTGGCGATCATCAAGGCCGGTCAGCAGGCCGGGATCCCGCTGGCCGAAATCCGCACCGCTCTGGGTCCGGCCGTCAATGGCCTGCCGCTGGATCGCGACCGGTGGCGCCGGATCTCCGAGGGCTGGCGCGCCGATCTGGACCGCCGCATCCACCTGTTGCAGAACGTCCGGGACCGGCTTTCCGACTGCATCGGCTGCGGCTGTCTGTCGCACGAGTTGTGCGCCATGATCAACCCGGCCGACACCGCCGCCGACCGCGGCCCCGGAGCGCCCGGCCTTGCCGGCCCGGAGATTGCATGACCCGATATAGGGCCGGCTGTCGCCGTGGCAAGGTCGGCATGGCGGCGTCCATCCCCTCGGTCCGGCCGGTCACGGCGATTGGCCCATTGCCGCGGCGGTGATGGGGGGCCGGTCTCCGGGGGTTCGGGCGCAGTCCCGATCCCCGGCGTCGCCGCGGCCCGCGTGGTGCATAGCCCGAGCCGCCCCGCTGCACCCGCTGCCCGTGCCCCGCATCTGGCGGGATTTCCGGAATCAGCACCGCGCGTCCGTTGCGGGTCCTATTCCCGCGCCGCGATCAAGCTGGCCTCGATCACATCCAGCGCCTCCTCGAAGACCGCGTCCGGGATGGTCAGCGGGGCCAGGAACCGGATCACATTGCCATGCACCCCGCAGGTCAGCAGGATCAGGCCGCGATCCAGCGCCTCGCTCCGCACCCGGTTGGCAAAGTCGGGATGCGGTGAATCGCTGCCGGGCAGGTTGAACTCGACCGCGTTCATGAAGCCCGGGCCGCGTATATCCGCGATCTCGGGCACCTCGTCGCGCAGCGCCGCCAGCCGCTGCTTCAGCCGTTGGCCCAGCCGCACGGCCCGGTCGCACAGATCCTCGTCCTCGATCACGTCCAGCACCGCATGAGCGGCCGCGACGGCCAGCGGATTGCCTGCATAGGTGCCGCCCAGACCGCCGGGATTGGGGCTGTCCATCACCTCGGCCCGGCCGGTCACGGCGCTGATCGGCAGCCCGCCGCCAAGCCCCTTTGCCATCGTCACCAGATCGGCCGCGACGCCATGATGGTCCATCGCGAACAGCTTGCCGGTCCGCGCAAAGCCGGTCTGCACCTCGTCCGCGATCAGCAGCATTCCGTATTTGTCGCACAGCCCGCGCAATTCGGCCATGAAGCCCTGCGGCGCCTCGTAGAATCCCCCCTCGCCCTGCACCGGCTCGATGATGATCGCGGCCACCCGCTCGGGCTCCAGATCGGCCTTGAACAGACCGGTCAGGGCGCGCAGCGCATCCTCGGCCGTGACTCCGTGCAGCGGGTTGGGAAAGGGCAGGTGCCAGATATCGGGCATCATCGGCCCGAAGCCGGCCTTGTAGGGCTGAACCTTTCCGGTCAGCGCCATACCCATGAAGGTGCGCCCGTGAAACCCGCCCGCGAAGCTGATGATCCCCGGCCGCTGCGTATGGTGCCGCGCGATCTTGACCGCGTTTTCGACCGCTTCGGCGCCGGTCGTGGCGAAGATGGTCTTCTTGTCGAAATCGCCGGGAACGAGGCTGTTCAGCCTCTCGGCCAGCGCGACATAATTCTCGTAGGGGACGACCTGATGGCAGGTATGGGTAAAGCGGTCCAGTTGGGCACGAACCGCCTCGATCACTCTGGGATGGCGATGGCCGGTATTGACCACCGCGATGCCCGCGGCAAAGTCGATATAGCGATTGCCGTCCTTGTCCCAGATCTCGGCATTTTCGGCCCGTTCGGCATAGATCTGTGTGGTCATGCCGACACCACGAGAGATGGCGGCGTTCCTGCGGTCGGTCATGCTGGTCATGAAAGCTCTCCGGAAAGGCGTGTCCGGCACCTGTCTAGCGCGCCGCGCAGCGCCGCGACAGGGAAAGCTTGCAGCCGCCCGCGCACCGGGCGAACATGGCCCCGACCAGGGCCGGACCAAGGCCCCCGCGAGGCACGATGTTTCCGATCCGCGACCATAATCCCTCGCAGAGGACACCCTATGTCACCTATGCGCTGATCGCGGCGAATATCGTGATGTATCTGATGACGCTGCCCGGGGTTCCGGGCGGGGAATGGCTGTGGGCGCGGCTGGCGCTGTATCCGCTGGCGGTGGTGAACGGACAACTTCTGTGGGGTCTGTTGACCCACATGTTCCTGCATGCCGGGTTGCTGCATGTCGGCGGCAACATGCTGTTCCTGTGGGTTTTCGGGGACAATCTGGAGGACCAGATGGGCCATCGCGGCTTTCTGGCCTTCTACCTTGCGGCCGGCCTGGCGGCGGCGGCGGGACAGATCGCCGCTGCGCCCTTCTCGCCGGTGCCGATGGTGGGGGCTTCGGGCGCGATCGCGGGGGTGATGGGCGGCTATCTGCTGCTGTTTCCGCGGGCCAGGATCGATGTCATCGCCATCTTCATCATCTTCTTCAAGATCTTCACCGTGCCGGCCTGGCTGGTCCTGGGCGCCTGGTTCGCGCTGCAGGTGTTCGGCGGTTTCACCGTTGCAGGCGATGGCGGCGGCGTCGCCTACTGGGCCCATTCCGGGGGCTTCATCGCCGGAATCGTGCTGGCGCTGCCGCTGTTCCTGCGCCGCGGGGGCCCGCGCTTCTGGTCGCGCCACCATGGCCGACCGCCGCACCCGGCGGCCGATTATGCGCCCAGCCGCATCCCCCAGGTCCCGCGCCGGTTCCGCTGAGGCCTGGTGCCGCGACGCCAATGTCCCCCGCGATGCGAGGCTGGTTGACTGCACGCGCGCCGCATCCTACCGAATTCTGCACATCGTGAAGGATCCGCCACCATGAGCCTCGCCGCCGGTCATCCCGCCATCGCCATTCCCGGCCCCTCGCCGCTGCCCGACCGCGTGATGCGCGCCGCGCACCGCGCCTCGCCCGACATCTACGGCGACGATCTGGCGCAACTGAACCTGCGTGTCATGGCCCAGCTGAAGCGCCTCGCCGGCACCTCGGCCCATCTGGCGCCCTATATCGGCAACGGTCATGCCGGCTGGGAGGCCGCCGCGATCAACATGTTCGCACCGGGCGATCGGGCGCTGGTGCTGACCTCAGGTCATTTCGGCCGGTCATGGGCCGAGCTTCTGACCCAGCTTGGCGTCGAGGTCGAGCGGCTGGATTTCGGCAACGCCCCGCCCGAGGCCGAGCGGCTGGCGCAGCGTCTGGCCGAAGACGGCAAGGGCCGTATCCGCGCGGTGCTGGTCTGCCAGACCGACACGGCCAGCGCCACCACCGCCGACATTCCCGCGCTGCGCGCGGCGATGGGCGATCACCCGGCGCTGCTGGCCGTCGATGCGATCGCCTCGCTGGGCTGCGCGCCGATGATGATGGACGATTGGGGCGTGGATGTGCTGATTGCGGCCAGCCAGAAAGGGATGATGACGATGCCCGGCATGGCCTTCGTCTGGTTTTCGGACAAGGCGGCGGCGCGGGGCAAAGGCCCGCGGGTCACGCCCTACTGGGACTGGCACACGCGCGCCGGGGCCGATGCCCTGTGGCGCTTCTGGGGCGGCACACCGCCGGTCCAGCATCTCTTTGCGCTGGACGAGGCGCTGCGCATGATTCTGGATGAAGAGGGGCTGATCGCGACATGGGCCCGCCATGCGGCGCTGGCCCGGGCGGTCTGGGCCGCGGCCGAGGCCTGGGGCGAGGACGGTTGCGGGATCTGCCTGTCGGTCGGCGACCCGATGGCGCGGGCGGCCTCGGTCACGGCCATGACGGTGCCGGGGGCGGATGATCTGCGCGAGTGGCTGTCCCAGCAATGCGGCGTGACGCTGGGCATCGGACTGGGCGCGGCGCAGCCCCGGAACGCGCTGCGCGTGGCGCATATGGGCCACGCCAACGCGGCCACGATCATGGGCGTTCTCGGCTGCATGGAGGCCGGCATGACGGCGCTGGACATCGCGCACGGGCCGGGTGCGCTGGAAGCCGCAGCCCGCGTCATCGCCGAACCGGCCTGACCGGGCGAAGCGCGCGCGGACAGGGCGGGGCGATATCCCCACAGCCGCGACGACCCCGCGACGACTCCGCGACGGGCGGTCGCGGCTTGCTGCCTTGGCGGATTTCAGCCTTCCGGCAATCGCGCCAGCGTCACCCATGTATCGCCATATCGACGCTGATCGATCCGGACCAGCGGCGCAGGCACGATCGGTCCGCGCGCCTCTTCCCAGGCGATCATTGCCCCCGGGGCGATCCAGCCGCCCTGCAGCGCCGAAGCGATGGCAGCTTCGCCCAGGCCGGCACCATAGGGCGGGTCCAGAAAGATCATCCCGAACGGCCGGTCCGGGACGGGGCCCAGCCGCGTGGCATCGCGCCGCCACAGGTCGGTCACGTCCTTCGCCCGCGCCCGTTCCACGTTCGCCCGGATCAGCGCCCGCGCCGTCATGCCGTCATCGACAAAGCTCACCCGCGCTGCGCCGCGCGACAGCGCCTCCAGCCCCAGGGCGCCGGTGCCCGCGAACAGATCCAGCACCCGCGCGCCGGGCAGCGGATTGCCATGGCTGCCGTTGATCAGCAGGTTGAAGATCGCCTCGCGCACCCGGTCGGTGGTCGGTCTCAGATGCGCCGCCGCATCGCCCGCGCCCAGTTCGGCCAGTTTCAGGCCGCGCAGCGTGCCGCCGACGATCCTCACCCGACGGGCCGCCCTGCGGTGGCGTCAAGCCCGGGCCAGAGGCACCGCCCCCCCGCCCCTGCAGGCGCAACGGCGTTGCGGGGGCTCATGACAGAAGCGCCTTCAGGTCGGCGGCATCGGCAATGGCGTCCGGATCGGGCGATCTGCCCGCCTCGATCAGGCGCTTGCCGATCATGTAGGCGCGGGCGTCGTTCAGCGCATCCACCGCAATCAGGCGGTCCGCGCGAAAATACCAGACCGAGCCGCCATGCGCGCCATCGCCCTGACGGGTCACGATCCGGTCGTAGCCGGTGCCCAGACCCGCAATCTGCAGCTTGGCGTCGAACTGGTCGGACCAGAACCACGGTTTGGGCTGATAGGGCCGGTCCGCGCCCCGCATGTTGTCGGCGACGGCCTCGGCCATGTCGATGGCGCCGCCGACACTTTCCAGCCGCGCGCGCCCGCCCTGCCACGGAAAGCTGGCGCAATCGCCCGCCGCCCAGATCGCCGGATCCGATGTGCGGCCCTGTTCGTCGGCCGCGATGCCATTGTCGATCCTCAGCCCCGCCGCCTCGGCCAGGGCCGTTTCAGGGGCCACGCCGATTCCCGTCACCACGATATCGGCCGGCAGTTCGCGCCCGTCGGCAAGACTGACCCCGGCGGCGCGCGGCTCGCCCAGGATGCGTTCTATCGCGATGTCTTCCAGGATCTTCACGTCATGGGCATGGTGCAGCTCGCGGATCAACTTTGCCGTCTCGGGGGCCGCGACGCGGCCCAGGATGCGCGGCGCGGCCTCGATCAGCGTGACCTGCAATCCCAGCTTTCGGGCGACCGCGGCGGCCTCCAGCCCGATATAGCCGCCGCCGATCACGATCAGCCGGCGGTCCGGCTGCATGGCAGGGGCCAGCGCATCGACATCGGCCAATGTGCGAATGACGTGAACCCCCGGAAGATGACCGCCCATCGAGGCCGGCAGCCGGCGCGGGACCGCGCCCAGCGTCAGCGCCAGCGCGTCATAGGCAAGACGGCCGCGATCCGACACGACCTCGCGCGCGGTGCGGTCGATGGCGGTGACCGTCTCGCCCAGGCGCAGGTCGATCCCCTGATCCTGCCACCATTCGGGGCCGCGCAGCACCAGCCGATCCAATCCCATCTGACCCAGCAGATAGGCCTTGGACAGAGGCGGGCGCTGATAGGGCGCCAAGGGTTCGGCACCCAGCACCGTCAGCGGCCCGTCATGGCCCTGCGCGCGCAGCCGCGCCGCCATCGAGGCAGCCGCCTGTCCCGCGCCGACAATCACGATCCGCATCCCCTGCCCTTCCGGCTGCTGGCCAGTCATCGGGGCACAGCCTATAGTCACGCCGAATCCGTTGCAATTCATGGAGTAGGCGCGATGAGCATCCAGACCGGTCAGACATTCCCCCAAGGCAGCCTGCTGCGCGTGGGCGCGAAAGGCCCCGAATCGGTTTCCACCGCCGAACTGGCCGAGGGCCGCGTCGCCCTGTTCGGCCTGCCCGGCGCCTTTACCGGCACCTGCACCAACGCGCATATGCCCAGCTTCGTGCGCACCGCGCCCAAGTTCCGCGAAAAGGGCATCGACCGGATCGTCTGCCTGACCGTCAACGATCCCTTCGTCGCCAAGGCGTGGTCCGATGCAACCGGCGCGGCCGAAGCCGGGATCGAGGTTCTGGCCGACGCCGATGGCAGCGTCACCAAGGCGCTCGGCCTGGATTTCGACGCCCCGCCCGCAGGCTTTTACGGCCGCTGCAAACGGTTTGCCGCGCTTTTGCGGGACGGCAATGTCGAGGCGATCGACATCGAGGACGCGCCCGGACAATGCAGCGTCAGCGCCGGCGAGTCGCTGCTGGAAAAGGTCTGATCGGCGATCGTGGGCGGGATCCTGTATTTCGCCTATGGCTCCAACATGCTGTCGGCGCGGCTGAGGGCGCGCTGTCCCTCGGCCCGGCTGCTGGGACCGGCATGGGCGGAAGGTCATTGCGTCCGCTTCGAGAAGCGCGGCATGGACGGGTCCGGCAAGGCAGCGCTGATCGCCGCGGACCCGGACAAGGCGGCTGGGGTTCTCTACGCGATGGAGTCTGCCGATCTGGCCGCGCTGGACCGGTTCGAGGGCGCGGGACACGGTTATGACCGCGTCGAGGATGTCACGATCCGCCACGGGAACCGGCCGGCGCGGGCAATGACCTATCTGGCCTGCGACCCGCAGCCCGGCCTCGTTCCCTTCGACTGGTATCTGGCGCTGATCCTGGCGGGCGCGCGGCAGCACGGATTTGCCGCGAGCTACCTGAACAGGCTGGGCGGGCATCCGTGGCAGGCCGACCCGGACCCCGACCGGCCGGGGCGACGGGCCGCCTTGCAGGCACTGGCCGCGCATGGCCATGCGGATCCGGCCGCCCTGCTTCAGCCCCTGCGGAACGGGGTCCAGTCGGCCAGCGCCGCGATCTCGCCGCCCATCGCCTCGCGTTCCTGATCCAGATAATCGGCCAGGGCGCGCAGGAATCCCTCATCCGCGACCCAGTGCAGCGAATGGATCGGCACCGGCTCGTATCCCCGCGCCAGCTTGTGTTCGCCCTGCGCGCCGGCCTCGACACGCGACAGGCCATGGGCAATCGCGTGGTCGATGGCCTGATGGTAGCACAGTTCGAAATGCAGGAAGGCGTGGTCTTCGACGCAGCCCCAGTAGCGGCCATAGACGGCATCGGGCCCCAGGAAATTCAGCGCCCCCGCGATCGGGCGGCCGTCGCTTTCGGCCATGACCAGCAGGATGTCGTCGCGCATCGTGTCGTGGATGCGGTCGAAGAAGGCGCGGGTCAGGTAGGGCGTGCCCCATTTGCGCCCGCCGGTATCCTGATAGAAGGCCCAGAAGGCGTCCCAGTGATGCGGTTTCAGATCGTCGCCGGTCAGATGGACGATGCGGCCGCCGAATTCCTGCGCCCGCTGGCGTTCCTTGCGCAACGCCTTGCGCTTGCGTGACGACAGCGCGGCCAAGAAATCGTCATAGCTGCCGTAGCCGCGGTTGAGCCAGTGAAACTGCTGCGTGACGCGCGGCAGAAAGCCTGCGGCTTCGCCCAGTTCGGCCTCGGCCTCGGTGCAGAAGGTGACGTGGACGCCGGATGCCCCGCCACGTTCGGCGATCTGGGTCATGCCCGCCAGCAGCGCCTGACGCACGCCCGGATCGGGCGACAGAAGCCGCGTGCCGGTGGCGGGCGTGAAGGGCACGGCGCATTGCAGCTTGGGATAATAGCGCCCGCCCGCCCGCGCATAGGCCTGCGCCCAGGCATGATCGAAGATATATTCGCCCTGACTATGCGATTTGGCGTAAAGCGGCGCCGCACCGACGATCTGGCCGTCGCGTTCGACGGTCAGATGCAAGGGCTGCCAGCCGCTGCCCGTCCCGACCGAGCGCGACGATTCCAGCGCCGACAGGAAGCGGTGACTGGTAAAGGGGTTGCCGTCGCCAAGCCGGTCCCATGTCGCGGCAGGGATCTGGACGATGGCCGCATGGGTGGTGAGGGTAAGGGGCGCGCTCATGCCCCCGAAGCTAGGGCTTCCCGCGCGGCTTGTCAGCGGGGCGCGCGATCACAAGCCGCGTGATCGCTCGCGGGTGCCTGCGGCGCGGGCAGCTTCAGCGTCCGCCGCTGACATCCAGGATCGCGCCGCTGACGTAGCGGGCGGCATCGCTGGCCAGCCAGATGATCGCCTCGGCCACCTCGTCGGCGCTGCCGGGCCTGCCCATCGGAATGCTGCCGGCCAGCCGCGTGGCGCGGTCGGGGATGCCGCTATCGGCCTGCATCTCGGTCTCGATCAGGCCGGGGCGGATGGCGTTGACGCGCACATTCCGCGGTCCCAGTTCCTTCGCCAGTCCAAGGGTCAGCGTGTCGATGGCGCCCTTGCTGGCGGCATAGTCGACAAATTCGCCGGGCGAGCCCAGGCGCGCCGCGGCCGAAGACATCAGCGTCAGAGAGGTCGTGACCCCGTCCTCGCGCGGCAGCCGGCGCGCCGCCTCGCGCGCCACCAGAAGCGCGCCCAGCAGGTTCACCCGGACCATCCGTTCCAGCCGATCGGGCGTGGTCTGGGCCAGCGCCATCGCCGGCGCCACGATGCCCGCATTGGCGACCACCGCGTCCAGTCCGCCGAACGCCGCCTCGGCCCGGTCGAAGATGCGCGCCACATCATCCGCCTGGGCGACATCGGCTTGCAGCGCGATGGCCCGGCCGCCGGCCTTTTCAACGGCCACGACGACCTCGTCGGCCGCATCCCGCCGGTCGCGATAGTTCACCCCCACCGACCAGCCCCGCGCCCCGGCCATCAGCGCCGCCGCGCGACCGATGCCGCGCGAGGCGCCGGTGATCAGGATGCGCGTCACCTTGCCGCCTCGTAGCCCTCGAAGGTGATGTTGTCGGCGATGCGGCGGGCCACGGCCTCTTCTTCGGGCGACTTGATCGTCCAGCACAGGATCGGCACGCCCTGCGCCTTCAGCGCATCGACGCGCGGATTGCCCAGATCGTTCTTGTCATGCGAGATGAAGGACGCCCCGCTGCGGTCGAAATCATCTATGTCGGCCAGGTGGATGCGGGTCTCGGCGTCCAGCATAGGCCATCCCGCCTTGTCATAGCCGCAGGTGGTCAGGCCCACGGGGATGTCCGGCGCGATGTCATGGAAGGCCGCGACGGTATGCGGGTTGAACGACATCACCGCAACGGCCCCCTCGTATCCCGCCAGAGCCGATGCGACACGGGCGTGCAATTCGCCGATATTCGGACCCATGCGACCGTCCTGATCCTTGATCTCGATCAGCAACGGCACGCGGCCATCGACCAGTTTCAGGAAATCGGCCAGCGACGGGATGGCCTGATCGCTGTCCAGCAGGCGCATTTCGGCCAGTGTCTCGGGATCGAGATCGACGATATAGCCTTCGTCCCCGGCCATCCGCGACAGGTCGTAATCGTGAAACACCATCGGCGCGCCTCCCGCGACCGGCTGGATGTCCAGTTCGATCCCGTAGCCCTGTTCGATCGCGGCCTCGGCCGCTGCAAGGCTGTTTTCGGGGCGGCCGGGACCATGCAATCCGCGATGGGCGATCGGCGTGTCCAGAAAGGCGCGAGGCAGCATGGCCATCATTTCACCTCGAAGATGGCTTCGATCTCGACCGCGACGCCGAAGGGCAGCGAGGGCGCCGAGACGGCGGCGCGGGCATGGCGGCCGGCATCGCCAAAGACTTCGACCATCAGATCGGAACAGCCGTTGATCACCTTGGGCTGGTCGCCGAAATCCGGCGTCGAATTGACGAAACCGGTCAGCTTGACCACGCGCGATACCCGGTCCAGATCGCCGATGGCCGATTTCAGCTGTGCGATCAGCGCAAGGCCACAGCGGCGGGCGGCGGCGGCGCCGTCCTCCACCGACAGGCCGTCGCCCAGCCTGCCCTTGATCATGCCTTTCTCGCCGGCGCTGATCTGACCCGAGACGAAGATCAGGTTGCCCGTCCGCACGAAGGGAACGTAATTCGCAGCCGGGGCCGGCGCGTCGGGAAGGGTGATGCCTTTTTCGGCCAGTGTCGCTTCGATGCTCATCTCGTCCTCACCAGTTCATGTAGTTGCGGAAATCGGCCAGCATCGAGCCCCAATTGTCAAGAATGTCGGCAAAGGTCCGCTTTCCGATCCCCGTCCCCGACAGCATCACATCCATCGCGACAAAGGGGTTGCCGGCATCGTCCAGATAGACGCGACCAAAGCGGAATTCCCGGTTCCAGGCATTGATCGCGGCCATGTCGGCCGGCGCGCCCTCGCTGAAGCCGGCGACGAACTGGACCGAATCGCAGGGTCCGGGGTCGCAATCGTAGAAATAGATGCTGAACTTGTTGCCATCGGCCGAGGTCGTCAGCCGCGGCGCGCCGTAATCGTCCTTGCCGCGGATCACCGTCATGCCGCGATCCTGCAGGATGTTCTGGATCTGGCCGGCATCGGCTTTCACCTGTGCCGCCGCAGGCAGCGCGATCAGGCAGGCGAAGGTAGCGGCAGGAATGCGGCGCATCGGGGCCTCCTTGGCAGGCTCTGGCGGCACCCTAGCGCGGGCCGGTTCAGGCGACCAGAGCCTCGGCGCGTTTCAGATCGACGCTGACAAGCTGGCTGACGCCCTGTTCGACCATCGTCACCCCGAACAGGCGGTCCATCCGCGCCATCGTCACCGCGTGGTGGGTGATGATCAGGAACCGCGTCTGGGTGCGCCGCGTCATTTCGTCCAGCAGGTCGCAGAAGCGGCTGACATTGGCGTCGTCCAGCGGCGCATCCACCTCGTCCAGAACGCAGATCGGGGCTGGATTGGCCAGGAAGACCGCAAAGATCAGCGCCATCGCGGTCAGGGTCTGCTCGCCCCCCGACAAAAGCGACAGGGTGGACAGCTTCTTGCCCGGCGGCTGGCACATGATTTCCAGCCCGGCATCCAGAGGATCGTCCGATTCGACCATAACCAGCCGCGCCTCGCCGCCGCCGAACAGGGTGGTGAAGAGAGTCGAGAAATTCGCGTTCACCGTGTCGAAGGCGGTCAGCAGGCGTTCGCGCCCCTCGCGGTTCAGGCTGCCGATGCCCGCGCGCAGCTTGCGGATCGCCTCTTCCAGATCGGTCTTCTCGCCGGCCAGTTGGTCGCGTTCCTCCTCGAGTTCGCGCTTGTCCTCGTCGGCGCGCAGATTGACCGCGCCCAGACCGTCGCGCTGCGTGCGCAGGCGGGCGATCCTGTCTTCCAGCAGGGCCACCGGCGTATCGCTGTCGGCGGCGTCCAGCGTCGCCAGCAGGGCCTGGGGGCTGTCCTCGGTTTCCTCGTGGATGCGGGCGCGGGCCGCGGCCTCGCCGTCGCGGGCGGCATCACGGCGGGCCTCTCGGGCGGCGCGGGTTTCGCGGGCCTCGGAGGCCGCCCGTTCGGCCTCGCGTTCGGCATGAGCGGCGGCGCGCGCGGCCTCGTCGGCGGCGGACAGGGCGGTCCGCGCGGCGGCCATACGGGTTTCTGCCTGCGCCTCGCGGTCGGACAGGGCCGCGCGTTTCCCGGCCAGAATGGCGGGCTGGGCCTCGGCCTGTTCCAGCTCGTCGGCCGCAGCCTCGCGCCGCGCGGCCAGTTCGGCGGCCCGCGTCCCGGCCTGTTGCAGCCGCAGCTTCCAGCCGGATTCCTCTTTCGCGATCTCTTGCAGGCGCTTGATCCGGGCATTGCCCTCGCGGCGCAATTCGTCCAGTGCGGCGCGGCGGGTCATGGTGGCGATCCGCGCCGCCTCGACGCCGGTGCGGGCGTTCTCGACCGCCAGCGCGGCCTCGCCGCGGTCGGGCAGATCGGCCAGGGCGCGGTCCGCCTGCGTCAGCCGCGCCTGCGCATCCAGCGCATCCTCGCGGTGTCGCCTGACCTCGGCCACCGCCGATTCGGCCCGGCTGCTGGCCATGGCCAGATCCGATTCCGCCCGCGTCGCCGCGCGCGCGGCATCCGACAGCAGCCGTTCCGCCTCGCGCCGGGCATCGCGGGCCGATTTCTCGCGCCCGGACAGATCGGCCAGCCGCGCGCGGGCCTTGTCATGTGCCTCGGCGGCAGCGTCCGCCCGGGCCCGGGCCTGTTCCGCCTGACCGCCTATCTCGTTGAGCTGGTTGACCTTTTGCAGATGCAGTGCGGCCTGAGAGGAAGCCTCGCCCGCCATGACCTGCATTCCGTCCCAGCGGAACAGATCGCCTTGGGGCGTGACCAGCCGCTGACCGGGCGCCAGCGCCGCCTGCATCGCGGCGGCTTCCGCCGCATCGCTGACCAGCCCGATCTGCGACAATCTCCGGTCCAGCGCATCCGGCCCCGTCACCTGTCGCGCCAAGGGTTCGGCCCCGTCCGGCAGGGCCTGCGGGCTGTCCCAGCCCGGCAGGACATGCCAGCCCGTCTCTCCATCCTCGGCCAGACCGGCGCGCAGGTCATCGCCAAGCGCCGCGCCAAAGGCGATCTCGGATCCCTTGGCCACCTGCACCCGGTCAAGGATCGCCTTGCCGCCCGATTGCCCGCGTTCCACCAGCCGCCGCAGGGCCGCCATCTCGGCGGCCAGCGCGCCCGATTCGCCCTCGGCCTCGGATCGCGCGGCGCGGGCCGCGGCCTCGACGGTCTCGGCCTCGCTGCGCGCTGCCTCGGCCTCGGCCAGCGCCTCTTCGGCGGCCTCGGCCCGGTCGCGGGCGGCCTCTTGCGCGGTTTCCGCGGCCTGCAAGGCCGTCTGCGCGGCGGTTCCCGCATCGGCGGCGCGGCCGGCGCTTTCGCTGGCCTCGGCCGCCGCCCGTTCGGCGCGTTGCAGAATGGCCCGCAGATCGCCGGCCAGCCGTTCGGCCGATTGGTGCCTGGCCGCCAGCCGGGCCGATTCGTCGGTCAGTTCGGCCAGCCGCGCCTCGACCTCGCGCAGCGACTCGGCCGCCTCGTCGGCCCGCGCGGCTGCCGCGTCCAGCCGGTCGTCGTGACCCCTGCCGGCCTTGTCCAGTTCGGTCCGCTCCCAAGCCAGCCTTTCGACAACCTCGCCCGCATCGCGGTTCAGCGCATCCTCGCGGTCGATATCGCGATCCAGCTGGGCGATCCGCGCGACCAGCGCGCGCACCGCATCCGCCGCCCGTGCCTCGGCCTCGTCCAGCGCCTCGCGCTCGACCGCAAGCCGCTGCCGGATCGCCGCCGCCACCTGTTCCTCTTCGCGCAGGGCCGGCAGCGCGGCCTCGGCCTCTTCACGCCGCGCCCCGGCCAGACGCGACGCCAATTCGGCCTCGCCCGCCGTCTTCACCGCCGCCGCAAGCGCCTCGGCCGCCGCCAGACGGGCCGCCTCGGCCTCGGCCCAGCGGCGATACAGCAGCACCCCCTCGGCCAGCCGCAAGGCGGCGCCGATCTCGCGGTACTTCGCCGCCGCGCGGGCCTGGCGCGCCAGCGAGGCCGCCTGCGCCGACAGCTGATCCAGCGTATCATCGACGCGGGTCAGATTCATCTCGGCCCCGTTCAGCTTCAATTCGGCCTCGTGGCGGCGCTGGTAGAGGCCGCTGATCCCGGCCGCCTCTTCAAGGATCCGGCGGCGGCTCCTGGGTTTGGCATTGATCAATTCGCTGATCTGCCCCTGCCGCACCAGCGCCGGTGAATGCGCGCCGGTCGAGGCGTCGGCGAACAGCATCTGCACGTCGCGCGCCCGAACCTCCTTGCCGCCGATCTTGTAGGCGCTGCCCGCGTCGCGCGTGATCCGGCGCACGATGTCGAAATGATCCTCGTCGTTGAAACCCGCCGGTGCCAGCCGGTCGCGGTTGTCCACGCCAAGGCTGACCTCGGCATGACCGCGGGCCGAACGGCGCGAGGTGCCGGCGAAGATGACGTCCTCCATTCCGGCGCCGCGCATCGCGGTCGGACGGTTCTCGCCCATGACCCACCGCAGGGCTTCCAGCAGGTTCGACTTGCCGCAGCCATTCGGTCCCACGACACCGGTCAGCCCTTCGCGGATGACCAGATCGGTCGGGTCCACGAAGCTTTTGAAGCCGTTGAGTCGGAGCCGGTCGAAACGCAAGGCGAAAATCCGTCAGAATCGGGTCAGTCTAGCGGATTGTTCCGTCCTTGACCCTACAAGTCAACATCAACCGCTATATGTGGAATTATTGCACCACTTATCCACAAGATGAGTGTTCCAGAAAGGCACTGGCGCGGCCTGCGCGGCGGCGCTAGCGTCGGGCCATGATCGCATCGCTTGCCCTGATCCTGTCCTTCCAGCTTGTCGGCGAAATCGCCTCGCGCGGTCTGAATCTGCCATTGCCGGGTCCGGTCGTCGGTCTGCTGCTGCTGGTCGGCGCCTGCATCGCGCGGCCGGGACTGGCGCGGCGGATCCGGCCCGCCACGCAGGGGTTGCTGCAACATCTGTCGCTGTTCTTCGTTCCGGCAGGCGTCGGGATCGTGGCGCATCTGCAATTGCTGCGCCAGGACGGGCTGGGGCTGGCGCTGGCGCTGGCCGGCTCGACCATTCTGGCGATCGCGGCGGGGGCGCTGGCGTTTTCCTGGACGGCGCGGCTGACAGGCTCGATCGACCCTGCGGCGCTGAAAAGCGATGACTGATCCGCTGCTGATCTGGTCCTACCTGTCGGAAGGCCCGCTGCTGTGGCTGACCGCGACCCTGGCCGCCTATCTGATCGGAGATGCTGTCTTTCGTGCAAGCCGCCGGAAAAGCTGGGCGAATCCGGTTCTGGTGGCAATCATCCTGCTGGCGCTGCTGCTATGGGGGACCGGGACGGATTACGCCACCTATTTCGAAGGCGCGCAATTCGTCCATTTCATGCTGGGGCCGGCGACCGTAGCCTTGGGCCTGCCGCTCTATGACAATCTGCCGCGTGTGCGCAAGGCCGCCTGGCCGATGCTGGCGGGACTGCTGGCGGGGTCCTCGGTCGCGATCGTCTCGGCGTTGGCGATTGCCAAGGGCTTCGGAATCGGGGGACCTGTCCTGGCCTCTCTGGCGCCGAAATCAACCACGGCGCCGGTCGCCATCGGCATCGCCGAACGGATCGGCGGCCAGCCCACGCTGACCGCCGCGCTGGTCCTGATGACCGGCATCTTCGGCGCGATCATCGTCACGCCGTTGCTGAATGCGCTGCGGATCAGGGACTGGCGTGCAAGGGGCTTTTCGGTCGGCGTGGCGGCGCACGGCATCGGCACCGCCCGCGCCTTCCAGGTGAACGAGACGGCGGGTGCCTTTTCCGGTATCGGCATGGGATTGAACGCGGTTCTGACCGCGATCATCGCGCCGCTGGCGCTGCGGCTGTTCGGCGGCTGAGAACTGCCGCATCCGCCGGCCTCTCCGCCGCTGCGAAGGCGCTGCGGCGGAGAGGCCGGCGATGGTCATCAGAAGATTGCGCGCGCTCATATACTCGGCAGCGCAGTTCCTTTATAGAGGTATCAGTCGGGCGGTTCTGCCGCGGCGTCACGGCGCCCGGCCGATCGGCGGCCTCCAGGACCGTGACCATGCGCGCCGGATCATTGACCGGGCGCGAACCGCGGCCCGCAGGCCGCCGGAACAGGACAAGCCTGTCGATGCCGGAGGAAAGCCGGCCGCGGGGCCACGCAGCAGATCGGCGACAGGGCAGCAATCCGATCCGCAGGGACGGACCCGCCGAATCGCGGTCCGCCCAGCCCCAAACGACCGAACCGCCTCTGCCGCCCGATATGAAACGCCACATTGTGAGGAAGATCCGAGTGACACGCAAAGACAAGCCGAGCCCGCTGTTCGGCCAATTTTTCAAGCCGACCGAAACCCTTCAGGACCGCACCACGGCGGCGGCAAAGCTGATCATCGACGAGGACCGCACGCGCCGGGACGAACTGTCCGCCAAGCTGAAGGAAGCACGGTTGAAGCGCGACGAAAAGCGCGCCGCCGAGGCCGCGGCGGCAGCCGCGCCCAAGAAGCGCGCGTCCCGGAAGAAGTCGGGCTGATACCATCCTGCGATGCCCGGCCCGGCAACCCGCGCCGCTCCGCCCGCAAGGCGGTCGCCGGAACCTTTCGCCCTGGCACGAACAGCATCGCATCCTCCCGCCCCCGATTATAGACGATTGTGGCCGAGGTTGCCGGCGGGGCCTCAGGCGGGGTCTGACGCGGCGCTTTTCGCTTGCGGCCTGAACGCATCGATCTTTGCCGGGTCGGTCTCGATCCGTCCCGCGCCCAGCAGGTCAAGGCAATAGGGCACGGCCGCAAAGACCGCATTGAGGCAGGTGGCGATGGCCGACGGCTTGCCGGGAAGCGTGATGATCAGCGTGGCATCGCGGCTGACCGCCGTCTGGCGCGACAGGATCGCGGTCGGAACCTCGCGCAGGCTGGCGCGGCGCATTTCCTCGCCGAAGCCCGGATATTCGCGTTCGGCCACGTCCATCACCGCCTCGGGCGTCTGGTCGCGCGGCGCGGGGCCGGTGCCGCCGGTGACGAGGATCAGGTCCGCCCCGCCTTCGGCCAGTTCGCGCAGCCTGGACGCCACGCCCTCGCGCCCGTCGGGAACGATGTGCCGGGCGATCTCCACCGGCGAGATGATGACATCGCGCAGCCAGTCTTCCGCGCCAGGGCCGCCCTTGTCGGGATATTCACCGGCTGCTGCACGGTCGCTGACGGTCAGGATGGCGATGCGGGCGGTCCGCCGCTGGTCGGTCATGGCAAGGTCCTTTCGGTTGCGGCATGGTGGTTCCCGGAACAGATCGCCGGAAATCCGGGGAAGCGCGTCACGGATCCTCGGCGGGCATGAAGGCGATATCCGTGGCACCGGGCTTTTCTCCGGCGGCGGTCAGCATGGCGTGGATTTGTCCGCGGTGATGGGTCTGGTGGTTGAAAAGCTGCATCACCACAAGCGGTTTGGGCCGGGACATGTTCCGGCCGGCCGCGCCGGAGAACCAGGAAAGTTCGCCGGCGAACCAGTCGGGATCGACCGACGCGGCCCAGGACAGGATCAACTGGTCGGAGGCGGCGCGCGCCTTGCGAAAATCGTCCCAATCGCCCTCGAACGCGGTCGACTCGGCCAGACCGCCCGCGGGCGCGGCCAGATCGGTGAAGCGGCTCATCCAGATGCGGTCGGCCCAGTAGACATGGAAAAACGTCTTCTCGATCGACCCGAAGAAGGCCCCGCGGTCACGCTGCCGCGCGGCTGGTCCGATCCGCGTCGCCGCGCTGACCAGATTGTCGTTCTGCCACAGATTGTATCGCGCCATCGCATGCACATATTCGGCATTGGGCATTCCAGATCTCCTTTCCCAACCGACCGCGGGCCGTCGTCACTTCACCCGCGCGTTGCGATTCGCCACCAGTTTCAGCCGCAGGGCGTTCAGGCGGATGAAGCCCGCCGCGTCCTTCTGGTCATAGGCGCCGGCGTCGTCCTCGAAGGTGACATGGGCTTCGCTGTAAAGCGAGTGATCCGACCAGCGGCCGACGCAATGCACACTGCCCTTGTACAGCTTCAGCCGGACGGTGCCGGTGACGTGCTGCTGCGACTTGTCGATGGCCGCCTGCAACATCTCGCGTTCGGGGCTGAACCAGAAGCCGTTATAGATCAGTTCGGCATAGCGCGGCATCAGGCTGTCCTTCAGATGGCCCGCCCCCGAATCCAGCGTGATCTGTTCGATGCCGCGATGCGCCTCCAGCAGGATGGTGCCGCCGGGGGTCTCGTAGATGCCGCGCGACTTCATGCCGACAAAGCGGTTTTCCACGAAATCCAGCCGGCCGATGCCGTGCCGGCGGCCATATTCGTTGAGATCGGTCAGGATCGTGGCGGGCGACAGCGCCGTGCCGTTGATCGCCACGGCGTCGCCCCGTTCAAAGGTCACTTCGATATATTCGGGCTGGTCGGGCGCGTCCTCGGGGCTGACGGTGCGCTGGTAGACGTGATCCCCGGCCTCCTGGGCCGGATCTTCCAGCGCCTTGCCCTCGCTGCTGGTATGCAGCAGGTTCGCGTCCACGCTGAACGGCGCCTCTCCGCGCTTGTCCCTGGCGATGGGAATCTGGTTCTGTTCGGCGAATTCGATCAGCTTCGTGCGGCTGGTCAGTTCCCATTCCCGCCACGGCGCGATCACCCGGATCGCCGGATCCAGGGCATAGGCCGACAATTCGAACCGCACCTGATCATTGCCCTTGCCGGTCGCGCCGTGGGCCACGGCATCGGCGCCATGCTGATCGGCCAGTTCGACCAGCCGCTTGGAAATCAGCGGCCGCGCGATCGAGGTGCCCAGCAGATACAGCCCCTCATAGACCGCATTGGCGCGGAACATCGGAAAGACGAAATCGCGCACGAATTCCTCGCGCAGGTCCTCGATATGGATGTTTTCCGGCGCGATGCCCAGCATCTCGGCCTTTCGGCGCGCGGGCTCCAGTTCCTCGCCCTGGCCCAGATCGGCGGTGAAGGTGATGACCTCGCAGCCATATTCGGTCTGCAACCATTTCAGGATGATCGAGGTATCGAGGCCCCCGGAATAGGCGAGGACGACTTTCTTCGGCGCGTCGGACATGGCGGACCCCTTTCGAATTGCCGAGGCGGGAATACGGTCAATCGGCGCTGCTCACAAGGGCCGCAGGGGTCATTGCCCTTGCCAAGTCCGCGCTTTCGCGGCATGGGCGGCTGCATGGAAAACTTTGTCGCCTCCGTCAGGGCTGCCGAGACCGCGCTTCGCGACCTGTTCGAGCCCACGCCCCTGCAACGCAACGACCATCTGTCGGCCAAGTTCGGCGCCGACATCTGGCTGAAGCGCGAGGATCTGACACCGGTGCGCAGCTACAAGCTGCGGGGCGCCTTCAATGCCATGCGCAAGCTGGTCAGCGACAAGCCGGGCAGCAGCGCCCATTTCGTCTGCGCCAGCGCCGGCAATCACGCCCAGGGGGTGGCCTTTGCCTGCCGTCACTTCGGCGCCAGAGGCACCATCTTCATGCCGGTCACCACGCCGCAGCAGAAGATCCAGAAAACGCGGATCTTCGGCGGCGACGCGATCGAGATCGTCCTGAACGGCGATTATTTCGACCAGACGCTGGCCGCCGCGCAGGCGTTTTCGTCCCGCAACGGCGCCGCCTTCCTGTCGCCCTTCGACGCGCCCGACGTGATCGAGGGTCAGGCGACGGTCGGGCTGGAAATGCTGGAACAACTGGGCCGCGCGCCCGATCTGGTCGTGTTGCCCGTGGGCGGCGGTGGGCTGTCATCGGGCGTGACGCGCTATTTCGGGACCGAGGCGCCCGAGACGTGCTTTGCCTTTGCAGAACCGTCCGGCGGCGCCAGCCTGCAGGCCGCACTGCAAACCGGCGCACCCGTCGCCCTTCCCGCCGTGGACAGCTTCGTCGATGGCGCCGCGGTCGCCCGGATCGGCGCCCTGCCCTTCGAGATCCTGCGCCGCTTCAGCCCCGCCGATGTCCGCCTGGCCCCCGAGGATCGCATCTGCCGCACCATGCTGGAGATGCTGAACACCGAAGGCGTCGTGCTGGAACCGGCGGGCGCATTGGCCGTCGATGTGCTGCAGGATCTGGACGACATCGCGGGCAAGACGATCGTCTGCGTCTGTTCGGGCGGAAATTTCGACTTCGAGCGGTTGCCCGAGGTCAAGGAACGCGCCCAGCGCTATAGCGGCGTGAAAAAATATTTCGTTCTGCGGATGCCGCAGCGCCCCGGCGCGCTGCGCGACTTTCTGGAAATGCTGGGCCCGGACGATGACATCGCGCGATTCGAATACCTGAAGAAATCGGCGCGCAATTTCGGCTCGGTCCTGATCGGGATCGAGACGAACGAACCCGCGAACCTGACCGCGCTGAAGGCCCGGCTGGACCGGACCGGCTTTGTCTATCGCGACATCACCAATGACGAGATTCTGGCCGAACTGCTGGTATAGACGTCGCAGGCCCTGCATGATCTGCAGCATTTGACGGATTACGCCGGGCGATCTTTACCAATCATTCACGGCGGCGCGCCTAGAAGCTTGGATATGAAAGCCGAGACTCGAAAGCAGCGCAGCGTCAAGACCGCGGAATCGACCGCGGCCGGCAAGGCGCGTCTGGTCCTGCTGGTCATCGGCGATCCGGATCTGCGCCGGATGCTGGCCAGCCAGTTGCGCGATGCCGGCTATGCGGCGGTCGAGAAGACCCCGGGCGACGACATTCTGGGATGGAGCGTCGAGAACCGGCCTGACGTCGTGATCTATGACTGGATCGAGGAGGGGGGCGGAGCGCTGGACTTCTGCCGCAGCTTCCGCGCCGATCCGCGTTGCGCGCACAGCTATCTGGTGATGCTGATCCATGGCGATCCGCGCGATCAGGTCCCGCGCGGATTGCAGGCCGGGGCCAATGATTTCGTGGCCATGCCCGCGCAGGGCGCGAATGTCCTGGCCCGGCTTGCGGTCAGCGAACGGGTGCTGCGGATCGAGGCCGAGTTGCGCGCCAGCAACGATCGCCTGCAAGAGGCGCTGACATCGCTGGAACAGGCGCAGGAGGCAATCGACCGCGATCTGCGCGAGGCGCGCAAGCTGCAACAGGGTCTGGTGCGCGAACGCGGCGGCCGCTTTGGCCCGTTCGAGATGTCGTTGCTGCTGCGACCGGCCGGCCATATCGGCGGCGATCTTGTCGGCTTCTTTCCCATCGGCGAAGACCGCGTCGGAATCTATGCCCTGGACGTGTCGGGTCACGGGGTCACGGCGGCGCTGTTGACAGCGCAGCTTTCGGTGCATCTGTCGGGCTCGTCAGACCAGAATGTGGCGCTGCGGGCGGCGCAGTCGGGCAGCGATTCGGTAAGGCCCGCGGCGCTGGCGCATTTCTTCAACAACATGATGCTGGAGGAGATGTGCACCGACACCTATTTCACCATGATCTATGCCGATCTGAACCACGTCACCGGTCAGCTTCGGATTGTTCAGGCGGGCCATCCGCATCCGGTCCTGCAAAAGGGCGACGGATCGGTCCGGCTGCTGGGCCGGGGCGGGATGCCGGTCGGCGTCTTCGAGGAACCGGTCTTCGACGAGGTGGACGTGATGCTGGATCCCGGCGATCGGCTGCTGATCACCTCGGACGGGATTACCGAGGCGTCGAACCCGGCCGGACGCCTGCTGGGCGATGACGGGCTGGAGGCGATCATGCGCACCAACGCCTTTCTGGGCGGCCATTCCTTCCTCGAGGCCATGGCCTGGTCGGTCTCGCAATATGCGGGCGGCGAAAGGCCCGACGACATGTCGGCGGTGCTGATCGAATATCTGGGACCGGCAAAGCCGTTGAACCTGCCCGCGCGCTGATCCGGCCCTAGCCGTGCGCTTTCAGCCAGCGCGACAGGATTGCGCGCGCGCCGGGATCGGCCAGCAGGTCGGCCGCAACGGCGGGGCGGACCCAATGCGCGCTGTGGCCGGGTTCGGATGGCGGACCCAGGCGCCGGATCGGACGGGCCAGCCAGATTTCGCATAGTTTCTCGGCATGAAGATCATGGTCGGGCATATAGGCGAAACGGCGATAGGCAGACAGGAAACGCGGACCCGCGATGGTCCAGCCGGTCTCTTCGCCGACTTCGCGGTGCAGCGCCCTGACCGGGCTTTCGCCCGGATCGATACCGCCACCCGGCAACTGGAATTCCGGCACCGGCGCCTGCTGATGGGTCAGCAACAGCCACCCGTCCCGGATCAGGATCGCATAGGCCCCGGGCCGCCTGCGCCAGCCGTGGCCGATGCGCGATGCGGGACGGGGCGGCGGGCCGTAGCGCGGGATCATCAAATGCCTCATCTGCTGCGGCTTCTCTCTAGCGCGGCGGGGCGCGCGGCGAAAGCCGATGCGCCCTGGCTCTTGGGATCGGCGGCGAATGGATTATATTGGGCGGCGAAACCGCCTGCGCCGCGCCGCGGGCCAGACTGAATTTTCAGGGACCCGCCATGAGCATGATCAACCAGATCGCCTGGGACGATACAGTCCTGCCCTTCCAGCTTGACCGCTCCTCGATCCGGGGCCGGGTGGCACGGCTGGACGGCGTGCTGGATCACATCCTGTCGCGCCACGACTATCCCGCCCCGGTCAGTGCCCTGGTGGCGGAACTGGCCCTGCTGACCGCGCTGATCGGCCCCACCATCAAGTTGCGCTGGAAGCTGAGCCTGCAGGTCCGAGGCAATGGCGCCGTGCGCACCATCGCCGCCGATTTTTATGCGCCCGCCTCGCAGGACGAACCCGCGCGCATCCGCGCCTGGGCCAGTTTCGATGCCGACAGGCTGGACGCGAGCGAGCCGTTTGCCCAGATCGGCGAGGGTTATTTCGCCATCCTCATCGACCAGGGCCAGGGCACGCATCCCTATCAGGGCATCACGCCGCTGGCCGGGGGATCGCTGTCAGCCTGCGCGCAGACCTATTTTGCCCAGTCCGAACAATTGCCGTCGCGGTTCGCGCTGGCCAGCGGCCATTCGCAACTGACCGGCGAGCCGGCGCATTGGCGCGCCGGCGGCGTGATGTTGCAGACCCTGCCCGCACAGCCGATGGATGCCGGAAAGGGCGGCAGTGGCGAAGGCGGGCTGATCGAGGCCGCCGACATCCTGCAGGGCGGCGAATCCGAGGATTGGAACCGTGCCAACCTGCTGCTGGACACGGTCGAGACGCTGGAACTGATCGGTCCCCGCGTCGGTCCGACCGACCTGCTTCTGCGCCTGTTTCACGAGGAAGCTCCGCGCGTCTTCGATGCGCAGAGGGTGGAATTCGGCTGCTCCTGCACCGCGGGCCGGGTGCGCGACACCCTGTCGATCTATTCGGCCAAGGACATCGCGCACATGACCACCGACGAGGGGATCGTCACCGCCGATTGCCAGTTCTGCGGCGCGCATTACGAATTCGATCCGAATTCGCTGGGTTTCGAGGCGACGTTGGATGCCGAGGGCAATCCCGTCGACCCCGATGACGATGCTCAGAACAGGGCGGCCGAGTGACCGGCGGCTGGTCCGAGGACCGGCTGCGGCGGGCCCTGTCGATTCCGGCGGGGCCCAGTTCGGACTATGACCTGAACGCCGATCCGGCCCCCGAGACCGCGTTGCGGCCGGCCGGCGTTCTGGCTGCCTTCCACGAGGATGACGGGCGTATCCTGATGACCAAGCGCGCATCGGGGTTGCGCCATCATCCGGGCCAGATCGCGCTGCCGGGCGGCAAGGTCGATCCCGGCGATACCGACGAGACCGCGGCCGCGCTGCGCGAGGCCCGCGAGGAAGTCGGCCTTGATCCCGCGCAGATCGATCTGATCGGCACGCTTCCGCCGCACCGGACCGTGACCGGATTTGCCATGACTGCGGTGCTGGCCGTGATCCGCGGCCCCTTCACACCCATTGCGGAGCCCGGCGAAGTCGAAGAGGTCTTTTCGCTGCCCTTCGCCCATATCGCCGACCCCGCCCATTACCGCATCGAGGGACGGCGCTGGCGCGGCGGCTGGCGATACTATTACGTGGCGCCCTATGGACCCTATTACCTGTGGGGCGCGACGGCGCGGGTGCTGCTGCAACTGGCGCGCAGGATGGCGGCGTGACCCGCCTGCCCGCCGACATCCTGCGCGATCCGGCGCTGATCGCGGTGCTTGACGCCATCGAGGCCGGCGGCCATCGCGCCCTGCTGGTCGGCGGGGCGGTGCGCAACGCGCTGCTGGCCTGTCCGGTCGAGGATATCGACATCGCCACGGATGCCCGTCCCGACGACGTGATGCGGCTGGTGCGGGCAGCCGGGTTGAAGGCCGTGCCGACCGGGATCGACCATGGCACGATCACAGTGGTCTCGGACACGCGCGGCTTCGAGGTGACGACCTTTCGCCACGATCTCGAAACCGACGGCCGCCACGCGGTCGTGGCCTTCTCGGACGATCTGGCCGAGGATGCGCGGCGGCGTGATTTCACCATCAACGCGCTTTATGCCGGCCGCGACGGGAAGGTCGTCGACCCGGTGGGCGGCCTGCCCGATCTGGCGGCGCGGCGGCTGCGCTTCGTGGGCCAGGCACAGGCCCGGATTCGCGAGGATTACCTGCGCATCCTGCGGTTTTTCCGCTTCCTGGCCTGGTATGGGCGTGACGCGAACCCCGAGGCCGTCGCCGCCTGCAGCGCGCTGAAGGATGGTCTGGCGCGGATCGCGCGCGAACGGATCGGGGCCGAGATGAAAAAGCTGCTGGCCGCGTCCGATCCCGCGCCCGCGATGGCGCTGATGGCCGAAACCGGCGTTCTGGCGCGGATCCTGCCCGCCGCGACCGTCGATGACCTGCCTGCGCTGATCGCCGCCGAAGGCCCGCGCCCGCCCTCGTGGCGGCGCCGTCTGGCCTGCCTGGCTGATCGCAACAGCGCCGATCTGCTGCGCCTGTCGCGCGACGAGGCCAGGGCACAGCAGGTTTTGCGCGGGGCGCTGGATGCCGGGTGGTCGCTGAACGAGGCGGGCTACCGGCTGGGCTTCGAGGCTGCCACCGATTGCGCGCTGATCCGGGCCGCTCGGGGGCAGGAGCTGCCGCAGGACTGGGAGACGCGACTGGCCGAAGCCGCGTCGGCGCGGTTCCCGATTTCTGCCGACGACCTGATGCCGCGGCTTCGCGGACCGGCGCTTGGACGCGGAATGCGCGCCGCCGAGGCGGCCTGGATCGCGGCCGATTTCGTCATGCCCGCGCCCGCGCTGATCGACATCGCCCTGCTGGCCGGAGAGCGGTCATGAGCCTGCACCGCCGCCTGGGCCGCCTGATCGATGCCTTTCGGCCCGCCGCCGGGCCGCCGCCCGACCGGCTGCTGGCCTTTTTCGGCTGGTGCCTGTCGGGTGCATGGCGGGGACTGTCACTGGCGGCCCTCGCATCGGCGCTTGGCGGGCTGGCGGACGTTGTGGCGGCGATCCTTCTGGGCCGCGTCGTCGATGCGGTGACGCAGGGCGTCCCCGAAAGGTTGTGGGTTGACAACGGATTGCTGATCGCGGCCTTCGTGGGGTTCTTCCTGCTGCTGCGGCCGGTGATCTTCGGCATCTCGACCGCGACCTCAAGCGTGATCGTGGGTCCCAACGTGCTGCCGCTGGTCCTGTCGCGGCTGCATCGCTGGACGATGGGCCATTCGGTCACCTTCTTTGACAACGATTTCGCCGGGCGGCTGGCCCAGAAACAGATGCAGACCGCCCGCGCCGTCACCGATGTCGCGACCGAGATGGTCAACGTGGTGGCCTTCGCGCTGGCCTCGGTTCTGGGTTCGGCGGCGTTTCTTGTCAGCGTCGATGGCTGGGGCGCTGCGGCGCTGATCGTCTGGCTGGCGGCCTATTTCGGGCTGATCCGTTTTTTCCTGCCCCGCATCCGGGCGCGGTCGGGCGCGCGCGCATCGGCTCGTGCCATGGTGACCGGGCAGGTCGTCGACACGATCACCAACATCAAGACCGTCAAGCTGTTCGCCCATGCCGAACACGAGGATCGCGCGGCGCTTGGCGCGATGGCCGGGTTCCGTGAACGCGCACTGGATTTCGGCATCGTCAGCAGCAGCTTCCGGCTGTCGCTGATGGTGATCGCGGGGGTCTTGCCGGTGATCCTGGTCGGCGGTTCGATCCTTCTGTGGCGGCAGGGCCTGGCCACGCCCGGCGATATCGCGGCAGCCGGTGCGATCGCCATGCGGCTGAGCCAGATGACCGGTTGGGTCAGCATGGCGCTGATGGGCATCTGGGGCAGCGTCGGCGAGGTCGAGGACGGGATGCGCACCCTGTCGCCGCCCCACGACCTGAAGGACGCCCCGAACGCGATCGCGCTGGACCGCGTGCAGGGCCGCGTGGATTTCGACGCGGTGGGCTTTGCCTATGGCCGCGATCTGGGCGGCTTGCAGGACGTCGATCTGCATATCCGGCCGGGCGAGAAGATCGGCATCGTCGGCGCCTCGGGCGCGGGGAAATCGACGCTGGTGGCGCTGCTGCTGCGGCTCTACGATGTCGAACGCGGGGCGATCCGGATCGACCGGCACGACCTGCGCGGCGTGACCCAGGAAAGCCTGCGCCGGCAGGTGGCGATGGTCACGCAGGAAACGGCGATGTTCAACCGGTCCGCGCGCGACAACATCCTCTATGGCCGCCCCGGCGCCACGCAGGCCGATATCGAGACGGCGGCCCGCGCGGCCGAAGCGCATGATTTCATCCTGACGCTGGAAGATCACGCCGGCCGCAAGGGATATGACGCGCATCTGGGCGAACGCGGCGTCAAGCTGTCGGGCGGGCAGCGCCAGCGAATCGCGCTGGCCCGCGCCTTTCTGAAGGACGCGCCGATCCTGGTGCTGGACGAGGCGACCAGCGCCCTGGACAGCGAGGTCGAGGCGCAGGTGCAACAGGCATTGTCGCGCGCCATGCGCGGCAAGACCGTCCTTGCCATCGCGCATCGGCTGTCCACCATCGCCCAGCTAGACCGGATCGTGGTCATGGATGCGGGCCGGATCGTGGAACAGGGCAGCCATGACGATCTGCTCGCCCTTGGCGGGCTCTACGCGCGATACTGGAACCGGCAATCGGGCGGCTTTCTGGGCACCCGGGAGGCGGCCGAGTGAGCCTGTGGACCATCGGGCGGCTGGGACGGCGCGGCGACGGGGTGGCGGTCGGCGACCGGGGCCGGGCGCTGGCGCCGCTGACCCTGCCGGGCGAGGTGATCGAGGGCGAGGCCACGGATGGCCGCATCAGCGCGCCCCGGATCGTGACGCCCTCGGCCGATCGGGTGCGCCCTGCCTGCGCCCATTATCGCACCTGCGGCGGCTGTTCGCTGATGCATGCCAGCCAGGGCTTCACGGCCGGCTGGAAACGGCAGGTGGTCGAAACGGCGCTGGCGGCGCGCGGATTGCCGGCGCCGATCCAGGGCATCCATGTGTCGCCGCCGCGTTCGCGCAGGCGCGCGGTGCTGTCGGGTCGGCGCAGCAAGAAGGGCGCGCTGGTGGGATTTCATGCGCGCGCCTCGGACGTGATCGTCGATCTGGCCGATTGCCATGTGCTGCGGCCCCGGATCACCGCCGCGCTGCCGCTGTTGCGGCGGATCGTGGCCGCGGGCGCCTCGCGCATGGGCGAGGTGACGATCAACGTGATTGATGGGCCTGCCGGTCTGGATGTCGCGGTCGCGGGCGGCAAACCGATGCAGGCCGAGCTTTTCGCCGCCCTCGCCGCGCTGGCAGCCGAGGGCGACCTGGCGCGGCTGGATTGGGACGGGCAGACGATCACGCGCCGGTCGCCGGCCGTGCCGATGGGCCGGGCCAAGGTGGTGCCGCCGCCCGCCGCCTTTCTGCAAGCGACCGAAGAGGGCGAAGCCGCCCTGGCGGCCGCGGTGCACGATTTTACGCGCGGCGCGCGCCATGTCGCGGACCTGTTCGCCGGCTGCGGGACATTCTCGCTGCGTCTGGCCGAAAGCGCGCAGGTTCATGCGGTCGAGGGGCTGGGCGCCCCGCTGGCCGCGCTGGACGCGGCATGGCGCGCCACGCCCGGCCTGCAGCGCGTCACGACCGAGATTCGCGATTTGGCGCGCAATCCCCTTCTGGCCGATGAAGTGTCACGCTTTGACGCAATCGTGATCGATCCGCCCCGCGCCGGGGCTGCGGCGCAGGCACGCGAAATCGCGGCTTCGCGGGTCGGGCGACTGGCCCTTGTTGCCTGCGATCCGGTCAATTTTGCCCGCGATGCGCGGATTCTGGCCGATGGCGGTTTCAGTTTGACCCGGCTTCTGATCGTCGATCAGTTCCGCTGGTCGCCCCATATCGAAACCGCGGCCGAATTCGTCAGGCGCTAGGCAAGGACCCGGTCTTCATGCTATGTCAGGGCCATAAAAACGATAAAATGCAGAGGCAGTGATGTATCGAGCAAACCGGCGCGTGATGGCGCTGTCGCTGCTGGCCTTTCTGGGGGCCTGCGGCAGCAAGAACACGAAATTCAAGACCTATAGCGGCCCTCCGGTGACTCAGGTCGTCATAAACAAGGGGCAGCGGCGGTTGTATCTTTTGAACAACCAGACCGTGCTGAAATCCTATGACATCGGGCTGGGCAACGAGCCTGTCGGCGACAAGCAGTTCGAGGGCGACGGCAAGACGCCCGAGGGGACATATTTCATCGACCGTTTCAATCCGCGCAGCCGGTATTATCTGTCCGTCGGCATGTCCTATCCCAATGCCGAGGATACCGCCTATGCGGAAAAGATGGGTCGCAAGCCGGGTGGCGACATCTTCATCCACGGATGGGGGCCCGAAGGCAGGGTCCTGGCGCCCAAGAAGCGCGACTGGACTGCCGGCTGCATCGCCGTGAAGGACAACGAGATCGAGGATATCTATGCGATGCTGCGTCCCGGCACGCCGATCGTTATCAATCCCTGACCGATAGCCGCCTGACCTGCCTGCTGTCGCGGCGCCCTCAGGTGCCGCTGATCAGCGTCCACCAGATCTTGCCCGAGGGTTCCTGATACCAGGCGAATCCCAGGCTGGTCGCGGTCGGATCCATGATCACGTCGCGCGTGTCGCGCGTCTGCATCCAGGCGTTCAGCGTCTGGATGTCGTTTTCATAGCTTTCGGAAATGTTCTCGCCCACCAGCTGGCCGGAATAGCCCTGCCGCCTGACCCGCTCCAGCGGCGACGAGCCGTCCGAGCCCCAGTGCCAGGCGCGGTTCTGCGCCGCCATGTCGCGCGAATGGGCCAGCGCCGCCGCGGTCAGTTGCGGGTTCATCCGCATCGCGGGCGCGGCGATATTGCCGCGCAGGGTGTTTATCTGCTGCAAGACGCGGGCCGGAATTGCCTGCGCCTCGCGGGCGTCGATCATCGAGGCTGCGGGCACAGGCTGACCGTCCGGTCCCGGTTGCGACGGGCTGGTGATCGGCGCGCAGGCCGAAAGCGCAACCAGTGCGCCCAAGGCCAGCAGCGTGAATTTGGTCATCGTCGCCATCCTTCCTGACGGTTTCGTGCGCAGGTGTAGCGAAGGCGGCGAAGCGCCACAAACGCAAGTTTGCGTGAAACCGGGGCGCTGTGGCTTCGATGCCGATTGACGGCGGTCCGTTCGGCGCGAATCGTCCGACCGGCGCGGCCCGTCCCGCATCCCTGCGGGGGCCGGGCCAGGCCGCAAGCCAGGCCACAAGCCAGGATGGCCGCCGCGCCGGCTCTGCCCGGCTCTGGCCCGGGGCGCCGCGCGACGGCCTAGACCCAGCCCCCGATATTGTCGCGGATCACGCCCATCATCACCTCGATATGGGCCGGATCGTCGTTCAGGCAGGGGATATAGGCAAAGTCCTTGCCGCCCGCATGTTCGAAACTTTCGCGGATCTCGCCATTGATCTCTTCCAGCGTCTCGATGCAATCCGAGGCGAAGGCGGGCGAGATGACGGCAATGTCGCTGACCCCGGACCGCGCCAGTTCGGCGACATGTTCGACGGTATAGGGACGCAACCATTCCTCGGGACCGAAGACGGACTGGAAACTGGTATCGATGATCCCATCCTCCCAGCCGAGGGCCTGTTGCAGCAGGCGCGAGGTCTTCTGGCACTGGCAATGATAGGGATCGCCTTCCAGAAGATAGCGTTTCGGCATCCCGTGATAGGACGCGACCAGCCTGCCCGGCTTGCGGTCGCCCAGCGTATGGCGGACCGAGTCGGCCAGCGCCTGAACATAGTCGGGCCGGTCGAAATAGGGATCGCAGGTGCGCACCGAGGGCTGCCATTTCTGCGCCATCAACGCGCGGAAAAGCTGGTCATTCGCAGTGGCCGAGGTCGCGCCCGCATAATGCGGATAGAGCGGCAGGAACACGATCCGGCGGCAGCCCGCCTTGACCATCCGGTCCAGCACCTCCTGCGTCGAGGGATTGCCATAGCGCATGCAGAAATCGACCATCACCCGATCGCCCCATTCCTCGGCGGCGCGCGCGGCCAGGGCCGCCGTCTGATCGCGGGTGATTGTCATCAGCGGGCTTTCGTTCCGCTCCTCGTTCCAGATCAGCTTGTAATTCTTCCCCGAGGTGAAGGGCCGTCTGGTCAGGATGATGCCCTGCAACAACGGCTGCCATTTCCACGCCGGATAGTCGATCACCCGCCTGTCCGACAGGAATTCGTTCAGATAGCGGCGCATGGACCAGTAATCATGGCCGTCGGGCGTGCCCAGATTGGCGATCAGGATGCCGGTTCTGGGTTGCTGGATCGGGGGGTGGTCGGCGGGGGCATTCGCTGGCGCGGCGGCTTGCGTCATGTCTTGGTCCTGATCTCGTTCAGCGCATCGGCAAGGCGGGTCGTGGCCGAGCCGGGTCGCAGCGGTCTTGGTTGCGTCTCGGACGGGGCCCACCCGGTCAGAAAGACCAGATCGAAGGTGGTCGCGACACGGGACGGATCGTCGCGGTCGGGGTGATGTTCGGCCATGATCGCGGCGGCGCGGGCAAAGATTGTGGCCCGCGTCGGACGGCGCAGGCGCGCCGCCATGGCATTACCCTCGCCCATGGCGCGCAAATCATGGGCAAGATGGATCAGATCGCGGTAGGAGGCGCGCTGACTGACCAGATCGGCGACCGGCAGCGCCAGCCCGGCCCGCGACAGCAACGCCCCCATGTCGCGGATCTCGCCCATCGGCAGGATGCGGGGCGACAGGCCGCCAGTGACTTCGGCCTCGGCCTGGGCCAGTGCGGCGCGAACCTCGTGCAGGGTCTGGCCGCCGAGACAGGCGGCGATGAACAGACCGTCGGGCGCCAGCGCGCGGCGGCATTGCACCATCTGGCCGACCGGATCCTCGGCCCAGTGCAGCGCCATGGCGTGGATCACCAGATCATGCGCGCCCTGGGCCAGATCCAGGACCGGATCATCGGCCACGACCTGCGCCCCGGGGATCAGTTCGCGCCACAGAGGGCCAAATCCGGTCACGACGACGGGTTGCGTAAACCTTCTGTTAATCTCGGCCAGCCTATCCTCGATTTCGGCGGCCGCGAGGCGGTGCAGCACGTCGACATGGCCGGACCGGACCGCGCGATCACGCTGGCGCAGCAAGGCTACGCGATCGGTCAGGCCCTGGGGGGCCGGCGCGGGATCGGAGAGGGTCATCATGGGGCTGGAACATAGGGTGCTTCGCGCGGCGATGAAAGGCGCGCTGCGCCTGCTTTATCCACCGCAATGCCTGGATTGCGGCCAGCCGGTCGCGGCGGGCGGGGATGGCGGCATCCAGCTTTGTCCCGATTGCTGGCGCGAGGCGCGTTTCATCACCGGAACCGCCTGCTGCCGCTGCGGCGCGCCGCTGCCCGATGACGGCACCAGCCTGCCCGATGGTGCGCTGACCTGCGACGATTGCCTGACCCTTGCGCGGCCCTGGCGGCACGGCCGGGCGGCGCTGGTCTATGCCGGAACCGGGCGGCGGCTGGTGCTGGCGCTGAAACATGGCGACCGCCCCGACCTGGCCCCGGCACTGGCCGGCTGGCTGTCGCGGGCGGCCGCGCCGCTGATCCGGCCCGGCATGGTCGTCGCGCCCGTGCCGCTGCATCTGCGCCGGCTGATGAAACGGCGATACAACCAGGCGGGTCTGATGTCGGCCCCGCTGGCCCGCTCGCGCGGGCTGGACCATCTGCCCGACCTGCTGCTGCGCAATCGCCATACCGAAGGCCAGGATCACCGCGGCGTCAGCGACCGCTTCGCCAATATCGCCGGCGCGATCACCGTCAATCGCCGCCGCGCCGCGCGGATCGAGGGCAGGGCCGTGCTGCTGGTCGATGACGTGATGACCTCGGGCGCGACGCTGGCCGCGGCGGCCGAGGCGCTGCTGGCGGCGGGCTCGGGGCCGGTCTCGGTCGCGGTTCTGGCGCGCGCGGTCAAGGATGACTAGATTGGGGGTGAACCCTCGAAACCAAGGACCTCCATGAGCCAGCCCCGGATCACGATCTACACCACCGCCACCTGTCCCTTCTGCATCCGCGCCAAGGATCTGCTGACCCGGAAAGGCGCCGATTTCGACGAGATCGACGTGGGTGTCCGGCCCGATCAGCGCGCCGCCATGATCCAGCGGGCCAATGGCCGCCGCACGGTGCCGCAAATCTTCATCGGCGACACCCATGTCGGCGGCTGCGACGACCTGTTCGCGCTGGACCGCGCCGGCAAGCTGGAGGCGTTGCTGGCCGGCCGCGCCGCATGAACCAGGCCCGCGTCCTCAGCGCCGGTCTGGTGCAGCTGAATGTCGGCGACGACCCGGCCGGGAACGTGTCGCCGACATTGTTGCTGATCCGCCAGGCCGCGTCGCAGGGCGCCGAGATCGTGCTGACCCCCGAGGTCACGAACATGCTGTCGCCCGATCGCGCGCGACAGCAGGCCATGCTGCAGCGCGAGGACGACGATCCGACCCTCGCCGCACTGCGCGAGGCGGCGGGGGCTGCACGGATCTGGCTGCTGATCGGATCGCTGGCGCTGAAGACCGGCGATGCGGATGGCCGCTTCGCCAATCGCAGCTTCCTGATCGACCCGACGGGCCGGATCGCGGCGCGCTATGACAAGCTGCACATGTTCGACGTGACCATCTCCCGGACCGAACACTTCCGTGAAAGCGCCGCCTACCGGCCGGGCGACCGCGCGGTTCTGGCCGATCTGAACGGGATCGGTCTGGGCCTGACGATCTGCTACGATCTTCGCTTTCCCCATCTCTATCGCGATCTGGCAAAGGCGGGCGCGCGAATCCTGACCGTGCCCTCGGCCTTCAGCCCGACCACGGGGGCGGCGCATTGGGAAACCCTGCTGCGCGCCCGCGCCATCGAGACCGGCTGTTTCGTGCTGGCCCCGGCGCAATGCGGCACCCATCCCGCGCCCCACAGCCCCGACCGCCAGCCGCGCCGCAGCCACGGGCATTCGCTGGCCGTGGATCCCTGGGGCAAGGTCATTGCGGATGCGGGATCCGAACCCGGTGTCACCATCGTCCGGCTTGACCTTGGAGCGGTTGACAGGGCACGGTCCCGCATCCCCTCGCTTGACCATGACCGTCCCTATTCCGGGCCCTGACAGATGTTTCCCTCCGCACCGGACCGCGCCAGCACGCCCGAGAAGCCGCAGACGACCGACCGTCTGGCGGCCAGCCTGTTCGCCGAGGTGCTGATTGCCGAGCAATTGTCGCGCAATCTGATCAGCAAGGCGCTGCCGCGCGGGATGCAGATCTCGCATTTCTCGGTCTTGAACCTTCTGGCTCACGTGAACGAGGAACGAAGCCCCGCGCAACTGGCCGAGGCGTTCCACGTCACGAGAGGCGCGATGACCAACACGCTGTCGCGGCTGGAATGGGCCGGGCATGTCCATATCCGCCCCGACTGGGACGATGCGCGGCGCAAGTTCGTGTCCATCAGCAAGGCCGGACGGGACGCGCGCGATTCGGCGATCGCGGCCTTCATGCCGCTGATCGCCGGCGTCGTCCGCGACATCGGCGCCGACAAGGTCCGTGGCGCCCTGCCCGTCCTGCGGGAATTGCGTATCCGGCTGGAGGGCGGGCCGGACTAGGGTTCAGCCCCGGCCGCGATAGGGCGCGACGCCCTGATCGGGCAGCCACAGGCCCGCCGGCGCGGCGCCGGTCTGCCAGAACACGTCGATCGGCATTCCGCCGCGCGGATACCAGTAGCCGCCGATCCGCAGCCATCGCGGGGTCAGGCACCGCACCAGCCGCCTGCCGATCCCGACCGTGCAATCCTCGTGAAAGGCGCCATGATTGCGGAAACTGCCCAGAAACAGCTTCAGCGACTTCGATTCGATCAGCCAGTCGCCCGGGGCATAATCGATCACCAGATGTGCGAAATCGGGCTGGTTCGTGATCGGGCAGAGACTGGTGAATTCCGGCTGGGTGAAGCGGACCAGATAGGTCTCGTCCTGATGCGGATTCGGCACCCGCTCCAGCACGGCCGCGTCGGGGCTGGCCGGCAGGTCGGTCTTCGCGCCAAGCTGGGTCAGCGTGTCGGTGTGATGGGGCATGGCGGCTCCTGCCTTGACCGGATGGGCTGCGACCGGGAACGCAGGCGATAGCAGCGCGCCGCGCTTGCGTCAAATCAGTCCGGGTCGCGCGGCGGACGCGGGCGATACACCGGCAATTGCCATCCCCGCAGCAGACTGCCCGCGCGCAGAATCCAGACCGCCACGGCGCCCGCGATCAGCGCGGCGGGCGGGGCGACACCCAGCCAGACAAGGCCGGCCGCGACCAGGGCGCCGCCAAAGGCCGCCGTCAGGTAGAGTTCGCCCTGTTTCAGGACCAGCGGCACCTCGTTGCCGACCACATCGCGCATCAATCCGCCGAAGGTACCGGTGACAACGCCCATGATGACGGTGATGGCGGGGCCAAAGCCCGCCTGGATCGCCACGGCCGCGCCGGCGGCGACCGCCACCGACAGCGCGACGCTGTCCAGCCAGATCAGCAGGCGATAGCGGCTTTCGATCAGATGCGCGGTCCAGAACACCACCAGCGCGGCCCCGGCCGCAAGCATCACATAGGCGGGCTGGGCGACCCAGAACACCGTCGCGCGGCCCAGCAGCAGATCGCGCAGGGTGCCACCGCCGACCGCCGTCAGTGCCGCCATGAAGACGAAGCCCACCGGGTCAAGCTGGGCCCGGCTGGCCACCAGGGCCCCTGTCAGCGCGAAGATCAGCACCGATCCGTAATCCAGCGCCGCGACCAGCGTGCCGGGGCTCATTTGAAGGGCGCCATGCCGGCGCGGGCCAGTTCGTCGGCGCGTTCGTTTTCGGCATGGCCCGCATGGCCCTTGATCCAGCGCCACTCGACCTGATGGCGCGCCTGCGCCTGATCCAGCCGCTGCCACAATTCGACGTTCTTGACGGGCTTGCGGTCAGCCGTGCGCCAGCCGTTGCGCTTCCAGCCATGGATCCACTGGCTGACGCCGTTCTTGACATAGGCGCTGTCGGTGACGATCACGATGCGGCTGGGCCGGGTCAATGCCTCCAGCGCCGAGATCGCGGCCATCAGTTCCATGCGGTTATTGGTGGTGGCGGCCTCGCCACCCTGCAATTCGCGCTCTTTCAGCACCGCCTCGCCATCCATGGCGCGCATCAGCACACCCCACCCGCCAGGGCCGGGGTTGCCGCTGCACGCGCCATCGGTCCAGGCAAAGAGGTCTGTCATGCGGTCAGGCCGACATGGCCGGGCCGGGGTTCAGGCCGACGCAACCCTGGTCCGATGGCCGAAAGATCGCGCCGTTTCACCGAATCGCGCGGTCCGGCACCAGGGTTGCCGGCCGGTATCCCCGCCTGACAACCCGCCTGCGGCAGGATCAATTGTGACGTGGGTGTGTTGCCCGACGAGGGAATCGCATAAAATCGCATCCCTGACCTTTCACTTCGTCCCCGGTCCTGCGCTTTTCAGGCCACATTGTCGCGCAGGATGCGCGGCACCTTGAACTCGACCCGTTCCTGCGCCGTCTCGACCATCTCGACGGTAACGTCGAAGCGGTCGCGGAAGGCGTCGATCACCTCGTTGACCAGCACTTCGGGGGCGCTGGCACCGGCGGTGACGCCGACCGCGCGGATGCCCTCGATCGCGCGCCAGTCGATCTGGTCGGCACGCATGACGAGCTGTGAATAGGCGCAACCCGCCGCGCGACCGACCTCGACCAGACGCTTGGAATTGCTGGAATTCGGCGCACCGATCACCAGCAGCGCGTCGATTCTGGGCGCCACCGCCTTGACCGCCGCCTGCCGGTTGGTCGTGGCATAGCAGATGTCTTCCCGGGCCGGGCCCTCGATGTTCGGAAAGCGGGCTTGCAACGCGGCGACGATGCCGGCGGTGTCATCGACCGACAATGTGGTCTGGGTGATGAAGGCCAGCGCCTGCGGATCGCGAGGTTCGATCCGGGCGACATCTTCGGCAGTTTCGACCAGGATGACCTCGCCCTCGGGCAATTGCCCCATGGTCCCGAGAACTTCCGGGTGGCCGGCGTGCCCGATCATGATCAATTGCAGACCCGTCGCGTGATGACGCTGGGCCTCGACATGGACCTTGCTGACCAGCGGGCAGGTGGCGTCCACGAAAACCATCTCGCGGCGGCGTGCCTCGGACGGGACCGATTTCGGCACGCCATGGGCCGAGAAGATCACCGGCCGGTCGTCGGGGCATTCGTCCAGTTCCTCGACGAAGACCGCGCCCTTGTCCCGAAGGGCATCGACGACATACTTGTTGTGGACGATCTCGTGGCGGACATAGACCGGGGCGCCCCATTTCTGCAGTGCCATCTCGACGATCTTGATGGCGCGATCGACGCCGGCGCAGAATCCGCGCGGCGCGGCGAGATAGAGGGTCAAGGGCGGCTTTGGCTGTTCCATGCGGCTGACCTAGCGCGGCGAAGCCTTTTCGTCCAGCGCCGCGACGGTCACAAGACCTCAATCCGCGCGAAACCCGGGGACGTCACGCACGGCCTTCGCGTCTCATGGGTATTTGGACAACGAAGAAGCGGATACCCCGCCCAGAGCCAGAAGCGCGGGCATGTCGAGATGCGTTTCGAGATGATCGGCAAGCTGATCGAGCGTCTGCTCGATGCCAATTTCATAGCCCGGCTGCGAGGCTGTGCCGAGCCGGGCGAGGTAGGCCGCCCGGAAGCCGTCATCCGAAAACATCCCATGCAGATAGGTTCCGGCGATCCGGCCATCCGGGCTGATCGCGCCATCGGGCGCCGGGACATGGGCGAAGGGGCGGGCGCAGTCGGCCCCGTGGCTGCGGCCCATATGGATCTCGTAGCCGCTGACCCTTTGGCCCAGGGCAGTGCCGGCGACGCGGACAAGGCGTTTCTCGGCGGCCATCAGGGTCTCGATGTCCAGCAGACCCAGGCCCGCAACTTCGCCCACGGCGCCATCGCGACCCAGCGGGTCGCGGATGATCCGGCCCAGCATCTGATAGCCGCCGCAGATACCCAGCACATGGCCGCCGCGCCGGACATGCGCGGCGAGATCCAGATCCCAGCCCTGCGCGCGCAGGAAAGCCAGATCGCCCAGCGTGGATTTGGTGCCGGGAATCACCACCAGATCGGTATCGCCGGGGATCGGGCGGCCCGGACCCAGCATGGTCAGCCGGACGCCGTGTTCGGCGGCCAGCGGATCGAGATCGTCGAAATTCGCGATCCGCGACAGGGTGAGGCAGACGACATGCAAACCGCTGCCTGTCGAGGCGCGCAGATCGACGGCATCCTCGGCCGGCAGGCGGTGGGCCGCGGGAAACCAGGGCACCACACCGAAGCCGGGCCAGCCGCTGCGCGTCTCGATCATCCGGTATCCATCCTCGAACAGCGCCGGATCGCCGCGGAACTTGTTGATGATGAATCCCCGGATCATCGCGGCATCGCCCGCGTCCAGCACCGCCCGCGTGCCGACGATCTGGGCGATCACGCCGCCCCGGTCGATATCGCCCGCCAGCACCACCGGCACGCCCGCCGCGCGCGCAAAGCCCATATTGGCGATGTCGCGGGGGCGCAGGTTGATCTCGGCCGGGCTGCCCGCGCCTTCGACGATCACCAGATCATGGGCCGAGACGAGGCGGGCGAAGCTGTCCAGCACCCCTTGCATCAGCCGGTCCTTCAACCGCGCATAATCCCGCGCCTCGGCCCGCGCGATGGCGCGGCCATGCAGCACGACCTGGGCGCCGGTATCGGTCTCGGGCTTCAGCAGGACCGGATTCATGTCGGTGACCGGATCCAGCCCGCAGGCGCGCGCCTGCAGGGCCTGCGCCCGGCCGATCTCGCCCCCGTCCAGCGTCACGGCGGCGTTGTTCGACATGTTCTGCGGCTTGAATGGCGCGACCGACAAGCCGCGCCGCCGCGCCGCGCGGCACAGCCCCGCGACCAGCATCGACTTGCCCACGTTCGAGCCCGTGCCCTGGATCATCAATGCCGGCATCCGGACACCCTGCTTGCCTTCACCATCATGGGTGACTAGATAGGCGCGTCCGAAAGTGAAAGGTCGAATTCCGTGCAAAACGTCTTGTTGACCATCCACCTGATCTTGGCGGTGCTGCTGACCGGTGTCGTGTTGTTGCAGCGATCCGAAGGCGGCGGGCTGGGCATGGGCGGCGGCGGAGGAGGCACCGGCGTGATGACCGGCCGGCAGGCCGCGAACGCGTTGACCCGCCTGACCTGGATCTTCGGAATCGCGATCTTCGTGACCTCGATCGGCCTGACGATCATCGCCGCGCAGCAGGGATCCGGTGGATCGATCATGGATCAGCTTGGCGCGACGAACGAACAGCCCGCCCCGGACCAGAATCTTCCCGATCTGCCGGCCTACACGCCCCCGCCGGTGACCGGAGGCGATCCGCTGACGCCGCCCGCGCCCGATGCGCCCGCAACCCAGGCGCCCGCCACCCAGGCGCCCGCCGCGTCCACCCAGGCGCCCGCGGCCGAGCCGGTAACGCCGCCCGCAGCCCAGGCGCCGGCCCCCGAAACCGGCGCAGGCCAGGCTGTCGCGCCAGAGGCGCCCACGACAGAGGCGGTGCCCGCCGGCGATGCCCCGGCCGACCCGGCCGGGACAAAACCGTCGAATTAAGGTCACACAACAACTAGGGGCAGAGAAAATCTGCCCCACATCAACTTGCGGTCCGTTGCGGCCACGGGGCGAATCGACTATATCTCAAGTCCCGTGGTGCCGGCAGTTCGGCGGCCCGCAGAACAACGATTCCGGCACATCACGGGGGCCTCATGGCGCGTTACATCTTCATCACCGGCGGCGTGGTTTCGTCCCTTGGCAAGGGCCTCGCGTCGGCGGCGTTGGGCGCGCTGTTGCAGGCGCGCGGCTTTACCGTCCGCCTGCGCAAGCTGGACCCATACCTGAACGTCGATCCGGGGACGATGAGCCCGTTCGAGCACGGCGAGGTCTTCGTCACCGATGACGGCGCCGAGACCGATCTGGATCTGGGCCATTACGAACGCTTTACCGGGGTCGCGGCGCGCCGGACCGACAGCGTGTCCTCCGGCCGCATCTATTCCAACGTGCTGGAAAAGGAACGGCGCGGCGAATATCTGGGCAAGACCATTCAGGTCATTCCGCATGTCACCAACGAGATCAAGGACTTCCTGGCCATCGGCGAGGACGAGGTCGATTTCATGCTGTGCGAGATCGGCGGCACGGTCGGCGATATCGAGGGCCTGCCCTTTTTCGAGGCAATCCGCCAGTTCACCCATGAACGCCCGCGCGGTCAATGCATTCTGATGCATCTGACGCTGCTGCCCTATCTGGCAGCCTCGGGCGAGCTGAAGACCAAGCCGACACAGCACAGCGTCAAGGAATTGCAGTCGATCGGTCTTGCGCCGGACGTGCTGGTCTGCCGGTCCGAACACCCGATCCCGGAAAAGGAACGCGCCAAGATCGCGCTGTTCTGCAATGTGCGTCCCGATGCCGTGATCCCGGCCTATGACCTGAAAACCATCTACGAAGCGCCCTTGGCCTATCACCGGGCGGGTCTGGACCGCGCCGTGCTGGACGCGTTCCGGATCAGCCCCGCGCCCCGCCCCGACCTGTCGAAATGGGAAGACGTGATGGACCGGCTGGACAATGCCGAGGGCCGCGTCAACATCGCCGTCGTGGGCAAATACACGCAGCTCGAAGACGCCTACAAGTCCATCGCCGAGGCGCTGACCCATGGCGGCATGGCCAACCGCGTCCGCGTCAGGGCCGATTGGGTGGACAGCGAAAAGCTGGAGGGCGAAGGCGCGCATCTGCTGGACGGCTATCACGGGATCATCGTGCCGGGCGGCTTCGGCGAGCGGGGCACCGAGGGCATGATCGCGGCGGCGAAATACGCCCGCGAGAAGGACGTGCCCTATCTGGGCATCTGTCTGGGGATGCAGATGGCTGTGATCGAGGCCGCGCGCAATCTGGCCGACATGCCGGACGCGGGTTCCGAGGAATTCGACCACGAGGCGGGCAAAACGCGCTTCACGCCGGTGGTCTATCACCTGAAGGAATGGGTTCAGGGGAACTATACCGTGCAGCGCAAGGTCGGCGACGACAAGGGCGGCACGATGCGGCTGGGCGCCTATACCGCAATCCTGGCCGAGGGATCGAAGATCAGCCAGATCTATGGCGGCGCGCGCGAGATGGAGGACCGGCACCGCCACCGCTATGAGGTGGACGCGACCTTCCGCGAGGCGCTGGAGGCGGCGGGCCTGTCCTTCTCGGGCATGTCACCGGACGGCAAGCTTCCCGAGGTGATCGAGTATCCCGACCACCCCTGGTTCATCGGCGTTCAGTCGCATCCGGAACTGAAATCCAAGCCCTTTGCTCCGGCGCCTCTGTTTGCGGGCTTCGTTCGCGCGGCGATGGAAGAAGGGCGGCTGGTCTAGGAAGAATTTCCTGCCATCGCCTGCATTTTTCTGAACGGACAACTTGATATCGTCGGTTCGATCTGGCGTCATGGCAAGCCAAGGCCGCACCGGCGGGACCGGAGGCGGCCCTGACCTGCCATGATTGCGTTGAAAAATCCCATTTCATATAAGCCGGGCCTGAATTTTCATGAAGGACAAGACAAGCCACGAACGGTTGATCGCCCAGAACCTGAGAGACAAGTTTTTCAGGGGCTGGCGGGTTTTCCGCGTCTCTTTCAAGATCAAGTCAGGCCGGTCCGAGGCGGTGTTTCGCGCCGAAGGCCCGGACGGGCGCAAGCTGGCCATCAAGCACTGTGCCCATCCGCGGAAGGCGATCGAGGAATTCATCGCGCTGCAATCGCTTTCGGCGGCGCGGGGCGATTGCATCAGGCCGGTCTTTCTGGACGAACAGGCCTCGGTCTTCGCGATGGAATGGATCGAGGCCCCGACGCTGAAACAGATGATGCAGCGGCCCCGACGTCTGGATCTGATCCGACAGGCGGGACGCTGGCTGAAAGGGCTGCATTCCGCGACCAGGTGCTGGACCCCGCGCCGCGACCGCCAGATCGAGGGCGACCTTCTGATCGGCCCACAGGGCGGCGAATTCAGGAAAATCGATGCGATACTGCGAAACCGGCGGACACGGCTTGGCTTGCGCCTTCATCGCCATTCGCTTCTTCATACCGACTTCCACATGGGCAATCTTTTCGTCGATGGCGAACGGATCATCGCATTCGATCCGATGACGTCTCGTCGCGGCCTGCCCGTCCACGACGTCGCCGATTTTCTGGTCCTGTGCGAGGTCTATCGCCTGCACGCGGCCATGCGGGGCGATGGTTGGCCCGATTGCGGAGGGCAGGATCGGCGAGCGTTTCTTGATGGATACGGCGCGCTGAAACCGCGCCGCAAACGGCTGCTGGGCTTTGCCCTTGATGTCAAGATCGCCCGGATGTGGCACCACCACGCCAAGGCCGACACACGCGCGCCGCTGGCAGATGCCGAGTTTCTCCATCTGAGCAAGCGGATGCGCCAGCGGGGCCTGCTGCATCCCGTGGACTGAGCCGCGTTGGGGTGGCGGCAGGCGACGCGGCCCTCAGCGCCTGCCCCCCGCCAGCCGCCGTGCCGCCGGCAGCCCGCGCAGCCGCAGCATCGCCCAGGCGCCCGCCAAAGGCCCCGGCACCAGCGCCAAGAAGGTCCACTGCCAGCCTCCCAGCAGACCGGCGATGTGGGGCATCAGCCAGATCGCCAGCACCGTCAGCGCGAAGCCGATGCTGACCTGAAGCGTCAGCGCCGTGCCGACAAGACGCGGATCGGCCAGCTCGGTCACGGCGGCGGAGAACTGGGCGCTGTCGCCGATGATCGCGATACCCCAGATCACCGCGACCAGCGCCAGCAGCCATGCCGGGCCGGTGAAGGCAAAACCGATCAGCACCGCGCAGGCGCCCGAAACCGCCATCATTCCCGCCGTGGTCAGGCAGCGTCCGATACGGTCGGACAGAACACCGCCCAGGACGCAGCCGACGACGCCAGAGGCCACGACGATGAAAGCGAACATCGACGGCGATCCGAACGGCGCCACACCGCCCTGCCCCGCCGCCATGGCGAAGGCCAGAAACCAGGCCCACATCGCGTAAAGTTCCCACATATGGCCGAAATAGCCCAGATTGGCCAGCAGGACGGGTCGATCGCGCAACACGGCCAGCGACTGACGGGGGTCGAAGGTGGCGCGGCCGAAGGCATGGGGCCCCTCGCGGACCAGAAGGCCGAAGATCAGGGCCGATACGATCGTGGCAAGCGTCGAGGCCAGCACGACCATGCGCCAGTCGAAGCCGCCGCCGAGGGCGCGAAGCAGATGCGGCATCGACGAACCCAGCGTCAGGCCCGCGATCAGGAACCCCATCGCCAGGCCGCGTCCGCGGATGAACCAGGTGGCCATCAGTTTCATCGCCGGGGGATAGAGACCGGCCAGCGCCACGCCCGTCACGAAACGCGCCGCCACCGCACCGGGCAAGCCCGGCTCCAGCAGCAGCGCGGCATTGGCAATTGCGGCCAGCAACGCCGCACCGGCGATCAGCCGCGTCAGCGGCATGATGTCGGGCAGGTTCACCAGCGACGCGGCCAGGGCGCCCAGAACGAAGCCGATCTGGACCGCGTTGGTCAGCCAGACCGCCTGACCCTGCGACAGATTCCACGCCACGATCAGATCCGGCACGACGGCCGTGGCCGAGAACCAGCAGGTCATCGCCCCGACGACGCCGGCGCAGATCAGCGCCAGTGCCCTCCAGCGCCCGGCGACGGGATCGGACGCATCGCTCATGGGGGCGGTCGGCGTCGCATCAGGTTTCGGCCTGACCCTCGCGCGGGGGCCGGCCGATGATGTCGCGCAGTGCATCGAGTTCGATGAAATTGTCGGCCTGACGGCGCAGCTCGTCCGCGATCATCGGCGGCTGCGAGCGGATGGTCGAGACGACCGAAACCCGCACGCCCTGACGCTGCAACGCCTCGATCAGGGGGCGGAAATCGCCGTCGCCGGAAAACAGGACGGCGTGGTCCAGCCGGGGCGCAAGCTCCATCGCATCCACCGCCAGTTCGATATCCATGTTGCCCTTGACCTTTCGCCGACCCATCGGATCGATATATTCCTTGGCCGGCTTCGTGACCACGCAATAGCCGTTATAGTGCAACCAATCGACGAGGGGACGGATCGGGGAATATTCCTCGCTTTCCATCAGGGCGGTATAGTAATAGGCCCGCATCAGCTTGCCCCGACGGTCGAACTCTTGCCGCAGCAGCTTGTAATCTATATCGAAACCAAGCGCCTTCGCGGCGGCGTAGAGATTGGCTCCATCAATGAAGATGGCCAGCCGGTCGTCCTTGTAAAACATTCTGTGTTGCCTTCAATGGATCTTTCTTGCTCCCGGCGGTCGCGGATCAGAGTGAGGGGCCTGATTGTTCCAGACCGGCCGGAACGTCTTAGGACAGAAGGACTGACATGATTAACCTGTCTTTCGGTATCGGTGCAGTCGGCGCCAATCTGCCCTCGGCTGCGGGCAGTGCCGGTCAGACACTGCGCGCGGCTGCGGGCATTCTGCATAGTGAACAACACATTTCAATAACGGCGATCAGCCGCTTCTGGCGGACACCCGCCGTTCCCGCCGGATCGGGCCCGGATTATTGCAACGCTGCCTTCTGCTTCAGCACGATCCTGCCGGCCGAGGCGGTTCTGGCCCGGTTTCATGCCATCGAGGCCCGGTTCGGACGGGACCGCGGAACCGGGCGCTGGTCGGCGCGGGTGCTGGATCTTGATCTTCTCGCGCTGGCCGACCGGATCGCGCCGGACCCCGAAACCCTGGCGCACTGGATCGGCCTGCCGCCCGACCGGCAGGGGTGCGAGGCGCCCGACCGCCTGATCCTGCCGCATCCGCGGATTCAGGACCGCGGTTTCGTGCTTGCGCCGCTGGCCGAGATCGCGCCGGGATGGCGCCATCCGCTGACCGGGCGCAGCGTGGCGGCCATGCTGGCCGGCCTGGGACCCGGCGGGCTGGCCGGAATGCAGCCGCTTTCCCCCGAAAGCCTTGACATTTGACCCCTCGGCCATCAGTTATCCGGTTTCGCTCTGGATACCCGATTCGCAGTTTAGCACAGGTGATGACATGGCCCGCGTAACCGTCGAAGATTGCGTCGACAAGGTTCCCAACCGGTTCGATCTGGTGATGCTCGCCTCGCATCGCGCGCGAGAAATCGCCGCAGGCAGCCCACCCACGGTGGACCGCGACAACGACAAGAACCCGGTCGTCGCCCTGCGCGAGATCGCTGACGAGACCCAGCCGGTCGACGACCTGCGCGAGCGGATGATCGAATCGACCCAGACCCAGATCGAGGTGGATGAGCCCGAAGAGGATGCGATGGCGCTGTTGCTGGGCACGGAAGTGGACCGCCCCAAGCCCGCCGACGAGGAATCCGAGGAACGGATGCTGCGCATGATGCTGGAAGCCAACCAGCGCTAGGGCAGAGGCGAACGAGGTCTTCGGCAGGACATGATCGACGTCGAAGACCTGATCGCGCTGGTCCGCAACTACAACCCGCGCAGCAATGCAGACCTGATCCGCGAAGCCTATGAATACGGGATGCGGATGCACGAGGGTCAGTTCCGCCATTCCGGCGAGCCCTATTTCACCCATCCCATCGCCGTCGCCGCCATCCTGACCGAGATGCGGCTGGACGACGCGACCATCGTGACCGCCCTGCTGCACGACACGGTCGAGGACACGCGATCGACCAAGGAAGAGATCGTCACCATCTTCGGCCCCGAGATCGCCGATCTGGTCGATGGCGTGACCAAGCTGACCAATCTGCAACTCAGCAACACCCAGTCCCGGCAGGCCGAGAATTTCCGCAAGCTGTTCATGGCCATGTCGCGCGATCTGCGCGTGATCCTGGTCAAGCTGGCCGACCGGCTGCACAACATGCGCACGATCCGGTCCATGCGGCCCGACAAGCAGGTGCAGAAGGCACGCGAAACGATGGACATCTATGCGCCGCTGGCCGGGCGCATGGGGATGCAGTGGATGCGCGAGGAACTGGAGGATCTGGCCTTCAAGGTCATCAATCCCGAGGCGCGCAACTCGATCATCCGCCGCTTTGTCAGCCTGCAGCGGGAGTCGGGCGACATCATCGGCCAGATCACCGCCGATATCCGCACCGAGATGGACAAGGCCGGGATCGACGCCGACGTGTTCGGACGCGCCAAGCGGCCCTTTTCGGTCTGGCGCAAGATGCAGGAAAAGCAGCTTGCCTTCTCGCGCCTGTCGGACATCTACGGCTTTCGCATCATCACCCGGTCCGAGATGGATTGCTATCGCGCACTTGGGGTGATCCATCATCGCTGGCGGGCCGTGCCGGGGCGTTTCAAGGACTATATCAGCCAGCCGAAATCGAACGGCTACAGATCCATCCACACCACCGTGTCGGGCCGAGACGGCAAGCGGGTCGAGGTGCAGATCCGCACCCGCCAGATGCACGAGGTGGCCGAGGCGGGCGTGGCCGCGCATTGGGCCTATCGCGACGGCGTGCGCGCGAAGAACCCCTTCGCGGTCGATCCGGCGGCCTGGATCGACAGCCTGACCGACCGTTTCGGCGGCGAGGATCACGATGAATTCCTCGAACATGTCAAGCTGGAGATGTATCAGGATCAGGTCTTCTGCTTCACGCCCAAGGGTGACGTGATCCAGTTGCCGAAAGGCGCGACGCCGATCGATTTTGCCTATGCGATCCACACCCGCGTGGGCAATTCCTGTGTCGGCGCCAAGGTGGACGGGATTCGGGTGCCGCTGTGGACCCGGCTGAAGAACGGCCAGTCGGTCGAGATCATCGCGGCCTCGGGACAGCGCCCGCAGGCGACATGGCTGGATATCGTCGTGACCGGCCGGGCCAAGGCGGCAATCCGTCGGTCCCTGCGCGAAGAGGACCGCGACCGCTTCATCCGGCTGGGCCGCGAACTGGTCCGCGTCAGTTTCGAACATGTCGGGCGCAAGGCCACGGACAAGACGCTGCGCACCGCCGCACGGCAGATGGGCATGGCCGATGCGGAGGAATTGCTGGCGCGGATCGGCAGCGCCGAGAATTCCGCCAAGGAGGTTCTGGCGGTTCTCTATCCCGAACTCGCGGGCCATCAGGACGAAATCGACGGCGCCCGCCCCTTCGCCGGGCTGGAGGCCGATGCCAACTTCACCCGCGCGCCCTGCTGCAACCCGCTGCCGGGCGAACGGATCGTGGGCATCACCTATCGCGGCACGGGCGTGGTCATCCATGCCATCGACTGCCCCGTCCTTGCCGAATTCGAGGACAGCCCCGACCGCTGGATCGACCTGCACTGGCGCGAGGGGCGCCATCCTGCGGCCTATTCGACGCTGCTGGATCTGACGATCCGCCACGATGCGGGCGTGCTGGGCCGGATTTGCAGCCTCATCGGGTCGCAGGGGGCCAATATCTCGAACCTCGAATTCATCGACCGCAAGCCGGATTTCTATCGCATCGAGATCGAGGTGGAATTGCGCGATCGCGAACATCTGCACAATCTGCTGACGGTGCTGGAGACCGAAAGCGACGTGGCCCAGGTCGCACGCATCCGCGATCCGGCGCTGAAACCCTAGGCAAGCGGGGCCGATCCGGGTAGGTCTTGCCCGGCAGGACAGGATTGGGATGGGGTAGGCCGGGGTGTTCAAGCGCCGCAAGCCACGCAGCTATGGGCAGATCGCCAGCGACATGATCTATCCGCGCGGCGGCTGGCGGCGCGCGGGTGCCTATGTCTGGTTCCGCCTGCGCCGTCTGCCCGACCAGCCGCACCGGATCGGGCGCGGCGTGGCGTCGGGGGTCTTCGTTTCCTTCACTCCGCTTTTCGGTTTTCATTTCCTGTCGGCGGCGGGCTGTGCCTGGCTGATCGGCGGCAATGTGCTGGCCGCGCTGCTGGCGACCTTTGTCGGCAATCCGATCACCTTTCCCTTCATCGCCGTCGTGGCCGTCAGCCTGGGACGCCGATTGCTGGGGATGGGCGGCGAGTTGTCTCCGCAACTGATCTTCGGCGAATTCGCCCGCGCAAGCGGCGAGATGTGGCACAATATCCGGTCGCTTTTCGGGCCTGAACGCGCGCATTGGGGCAATCTGGTCGATTTCTTCCAGCAGGTCTATCTGCCCTATCTCGTGGGCGGCCTGATTCTGGGTCTGATCGCGGCCATCGCGACCCACTACCTCAGCGTCCCCGTGATTCGCGCCTATCACTGGCGGCGCGCCAAGAAGATGGCCGAGCGGATCGCGCGGGTGCGCAAGCAGGGCGAAATCGTCACCACCGCCCCGGATCTGGCACCCAGCCGCGATTCCGCGGCGCCTGCCGGACACGCCGCCCGCCCCGATCACCCGCCGGAGGATGGCGATCCGCCCCGGAGCATCTGACGGCGGAAACCGCCTCAGTATCCCCGGTCGCGGTCCACGAGGTTCAATATGGGTCGCCCGGACATGGCGCGGCGCAGGTTTTCGGCGACCACCGGGGCCGCGGTTTCGGGCCGCGTCTCGGCGGCGATATGGGGCGTGACGGTCACGCCGGGATGGGACCAGAACGGGTGGCCGCCGGGCAGCGGCTCGGTGCGGAAGACATCCAGCACCGCATGTCCCAGATCGCCTCGATCCAGCGCGGCGACCAGCGCGGCGTCCACGATGGCCGTGCCCCGGCCGGGATTGATGATCCAGGCCCCGCGCGGCAGCATGGCCAGGTGATCATCATCCAGCAGATCCCGCGTCCGCGCGGTGTCGGGCAGCAGGTTGATCAGGATTTCGGCCCGGCCCAGGGCCGCAGCCAGATGGTCCGCGTCAAAGACCTCGACGCCTTCGACCGGGCGGCCCGAGGCGCTGAAGCCCGCCAGCCGAAAGCCGATCGCGCCCAGCATCGCGGCGGTGGCGCGGCCCAGCTCTCCGAGGCCCAGGATGGTCACGCCCCGCTGGGGCGCCAGCGGTGCGACGACATCGTTGCGCCAGGTGCCGTCCTGTGCATAGCGGTCCATCCCCAGATGCGCCCGCATCGCCCAGCCGGTGCAGAATTCCGCCATGCCCCGCGCCAGGCCCGGATCGACCATCCGCGCCAGCGGCTGGGTCAGGGTCGGGTTGGTGACGATCCGCTCGACCCCGGCCCACAGGCTCTGGACCAGCCGTGCATTTCCATAGGGCGACAGATCCTCGATCTCGCCGCCCGGCGCGTAGATGATGGCGTCGAAGCTGGCCGGTTCGCCGCCCCTGTCCAGATCCATTTCGGGACAGGCTTCGCGCAGGGCCGGGGCCCAGGCCTGCCACGCCTCGGGACGGGCGGCAAAGAGAACGCGCATCTGGCTACCTCGATCGGTGAACATGGGCGGATTGCACCAGGCCGAAGCCCAGCATCAGGATCATCAGCGAGGTGCCACCATAGCTGATCAGCGGCAGGGGGGAACCCTTGGCCGGGATCAGACCCATCACCGTCGCCATGTTGATGGCGAAATACAGAAAGAACGTGCCCGAGATGCCGATGGTGATCAGGCTGGCAAAGCGGTCGCGGTTGGTCAGCGCCGAATGCAGGCAGAAGCCCACGATCAGCGTATACAGCACCAGCAGCGAGACCGCGCCGATGAAGCCGAATTCCTCGGCCAGCACGGTGAAGATGAAGTCGGTATGCTTTTCCGGCAAGAAGTTCAGCCGCGACTGCGTGCCCTGCATGAAGCCGCGGCCCGACCAGCCGCCCGAACCAAGCGCGATCTGACTCTGTATGATGTTGTAGCCCGCGCCCAGCGGATCGGCGGCGGGGTCGAGGAAGGTGTCGATCCGGCGGAACTGATAATCCTTCAAAAGCTGCCAGTCGGTGCCCCGGCTTTCCAGCACCGTGGCGACGAGGCCGACGGCCATGCCGATCACCGCGCCGAAATACCACAGCGACACGCCGGCGGCGAACATCACGATTCCGCCGCCCGCGACCAGCATGATCGACGTGCCGAGGTCGGGCTGGATGATGACCAGCCCGGTCGGCGCCAGGATCAGCACCACCGGCAGCAGCACCCAGAGCGGGCGCGAGACCCGGTTCAGCGGCAGCCAGTCGTAATAGGCGGCCAGCAGCAGGACCAGGGCGATCTTCATCAGTTCCGAGGGTTGCACGCGAATCGGTCCGAAATCGATCCAGCGCCGCGCGCCCATGCCGACCTCGCCAGCGACCTCGACGCCGACAAGCAGCAGGAAGCAGCCGATATAGGCCGCGACCGAGATCCCGCGCCAGAACCACATCGGAACGAAGCCCAGGCCGATCATGATCACCATGCCGGCCGCGAAACGATACATCTGCGGCTTGGCCCAGCGATCGACATCGCCGCCCGCGACGGAAACCAGCATCAGAAAGCCGATCCCGGCAACGGCGGTGATCAGCAGGATCAGCGGCCAGTTCAGATACAGCAGCTTGCGCCACCCGGTCGGGGTCTGAAGCACCTGATAATCGAGATAGGACATTCCGGACCGTTCCCGTCAGGCGCGCGAGCGCGTGGCGCGCGGCGGATCGGGCACGTAGAGATTCATCGCGGCATGGCGTTCCTGCATCGCGGCGCGTTCGCTGTCAGGAATGGCATCCAGCGGCGGCAGACCGCCGGCCAGCGCGAACAGCAGGATGTCGCGACCGATCGGCGCGGCCACGGTCGAACCGCCGCCGCCATGTTCCACGACCACGGAAACCGCATAGCGCGGCGCCTGATAGGGGGCGTAGCAGATGAACAGCGCGTGATCGCGGCGGCTCCAGGGCAGATCCTCGTTCGACACGACCCCACGCGCGCGTTCGGCAGCGGTGATGTTGCGCACCTGGCTGGTGCCGGTCTTACCGGCCATGCGCCAGTCCTCGCGGATGATGCGCGATCGTCGCGCGGTTCCGCGCGCGCCGTTCATCACCGCCTCCATTCCGCCTTGTGCCAGCCGCATCAGGCCCGGATCGACGCCCAGATCGGGAAATTCGGCCAGCGGCCGGGGGATGCCGTCAACGCTGCGGATCAGGCGCGGCACCACAACCTTGCCGCTGGCCACGCGCGCCGTCATCAACGCCAGTTGCAGCGGCGAAGCCAGCACATAGCCCTGCCCGATCGAAGAGTTCAGGCTGTCGCCGATCTGCCAATCCTGTCCATAACGCGCAGCCTTCCAGGCCCGGTCGGGCGCGATGCCTTCTGCCACCGCGGACATCGGCAGATCATGCTCTACCCCGATTCCCAGTCGCCGCGCCATCGCGGCGATCCGGTCGATGCCGACCCGCTGGGCCAGTTCGTAATAGAACACGTCGCAGCTTTGCTCCATGCTCTGGATCGGGTTCATGCTGCCGTGTCCGCTGCGCTTCCAGCAATGAAAGCGGCGGCCGCCGACCTCGATGTAACCGGGACAGTAGAAGCGGGTATTTTCGTTGATCAGCCCCGATTCGAGCCCGGCCAGCAGCGGCGCCGGCTTGAAGGTCGAGCCCGGCGGATAGAGCCCCTGAACCGTCTTGTCGGCCAGCGGCCGAAGTTCGTGCTGCATCAGCCCGCGATAATCGGCCGAGGATATGCCGCGGACGAACTTGTTCGGATCGAAACTGGGCGAGGAACAGATCGCGACGATATCGCCGGTCTGCACATCCATGACCACGGCCGCGGCGCTTTCCTGGCCCAGCCGCTGCGCCGCGTAATTCTGCAGCCGCGCATCCAGTGTGGTCTGGATCGTCGCGCCCTGCTGACCCTCTTGCCGGCTCAGTTCGCGCATCTCGCGGCCGGTGCTGTTGACCTCGACCCGCCGCGCCCCGGCCTTGCCGCGCAGATCGGCCTCCATCTTGGCTTCCATGCCGACCTTGCCAAGCTGGAAGTCGGGCAGCATCAGCACCGGATCGGGATCCTCGATCTTCGAGAGATCGTAATCCGACACAGGTCCGACATAGCCCAGCACATGCGCCAGGTCGCCGGCGCGCGGATAAATCCGCGAAAGGCCCGATTCCGGCGTCACACCAGCCAGCGCGGGCGCATTCACGGCGATCGAACTGAATTGTTCCCATGTCAGGCGGTCGGCCAGCACCACGGGGGTGACGGCGCTGCGTCTGGAAAATTCTTCCAGAAGCTCGGCCATGCGATCGTCGCCGATCGGGATCAGTTGCGACAGACGCCGCAGGACCGGCTCGACATCGCCGCCGGCCTCTTCGCGGGTCAGGGTGACGCGATAGTTCTGTTCGTTTCCGGCGATGACCAGCCCGTTGCGGTCATGGATCAGACCGCGCGCGGGCGGCAAAAGGCGGATCTTGATCGAATTGCCATCCGCCAGCATTCGATATTCGTCGGCCTGCTCGACCTGCATCGAGCGCAGCTTCAGCGCCAGCGTCGTGACCACGCCAAGCTGGACGGTGCCCAACAGCAGACCGCGCCGCCCGATCAGGCGGGCGCTGTCGACGATCTGACGTTCGGTCTTCTTCATCTCGCGAATCTCGTCCGTTCGGCCGCGCCCGGGCTGACCCGCCGCAACCCGACCAGCCAGCGCGCCGCAAACACCGTGACCGGGTAGGCGGCGATGCTGGCCAGATATTGCAGGATCGCCTGGCCCAGGGCCGGGACCGGCAGGAAGAACACCACCTGAATGACCCGGTAGCCCAGCATCATCGCCCCGATCAGGATCGCGACGCGCAGCCATTCAACCATGAAAGACTGATCGCGCCAACGGGGCTCACGCAGGCGTGCGGCCTCGCTGCCCAGAAGCACGATCAGCGGCCACAGGCCCAGCGGACGATAGAGAAAAACATCTTCCAGCAGGAAGGCGGCGACGATCACGAGGGCGGGCAACTGGTCCGGGCGGCGCAGCACCCAGGCGAAGGTCAGGCCCAGGGCCACGTCCGGACCCGGCCAGCCCGTCAGCCCGGTCGAAAGCGGCAGCAGGCGCACGAAAAGCAGCACGGCAAAGCACAGCCCGAACAGGACCGTGCCACCGACGACCTGCCGCCCCGGACCCCGGCTCATTCGCCGGCGCCTTCCGGCAGGCCCGCGGAGAGGGGATCGGCCGCCTGCGCCGCCTCGACCGGCGACGAGGGCCGTTGCGGGCCGATCATTGCGCCGGAATTGTCGGGGCGTATGATCGCGTCGCTATCGGCCACCGTCTCGGCCGGGTGGGAACGCAGGACCCGCAGGAATTCCAGCCGACCGTAATCCGCCGCCAGCAGCAGCCGCATCCGCCCGTCGCTGCCCTGGGCCACCTGCCCGACCAGCAGGCCGGGCGGAAACACCCCGCCATCGCCCGAGGTCACGACCCGGTCGCCGGGGCGCACGTTGTCGACCGCCTCGATGAAGTCCAGAAACGGCAGCGGCGTGTTGTCGCCCGTCAGCAGCGCGCGTTCGCCCGAGGGCTGGACCGTGACAGGCAGCCGCGACGAGGGATCGTTCAGCAGCACGACACGGCTGGTCCTCTGCCCCACCCCGGCGATCCGGCCCACAAGGCCAAGACCGTCCATCACCGCCCAGCCCTCGACGATGCCGTCCTGGGCGCCAACATTCAGCAGCACCGATTGCCGGAAGGCCGAGCCGCTGTCGACCAGAACCACGCCGGTCACGCTGGTCAGCGCCGGGTCCAGTCGGACGTTGTTCTGCGCCAGCAGCTTGGAATTTTCCTGTTCCAGCTGGACGGCGGCCTCTTTCCAGGCCTGCATCTGCTGCAACTCGCGGCGCAGTTCCTGATTCTGCTCGTAGATGCGGGCATAGGACTGGAAGCCCGCGATCATCTGGCTGACCTTGGTCACGGGCGCGAAGGCCCATTCGAAACCGGGCACGAAACGGTCGATCAGCGCGACCCGCATCCGTTCGGCCCGGGGGCTGTCGATGCGCCAGAAAAGGAACAGACCGATCAGGACAATCGTCATCAGCGCGATCAGGACGCGCCGGATCGGGGTGACGAAATCGGGTCCCTTTCGTGCCATTCGGAAACGCGCCTTCGCGATACCGCCGCGCTGCGTCAGCTTTCGTAGTCGATGACGTGGCGCAACTGCTTTTCGAATTCCAGCGCCTTGCCGGTGCCAAGCGCGACGCAACTCATCGGCTGATCGGCCAGGGTGATCGAAAGGCCGGTCTGTTCGCGCAGGGCCAGATCCAGATCGCCCAGCATGGCGCCGCCACCGGTCAGGATCACGCCGCGATCGACGATATCGGCGGCCAGGTCGGGCGGCGTCGCCTCCAGCGCGACCATCACCGCCTCGCAGATCGCCTGCATCGGTTCGGTCAGCGCCTCGGCGACCATGGCCTGGCTGATCTCGATTTCCTTGGGGATACCGTTCAGCAGATCGCGTCCGCGCACCATGATCGTGGCGCCGCGTCCGTCATCGGGCATCCGCGCGGTGCCGATGCTGGTCTTCACGCGCTCGGCCGTGCTGTCGCCGATCAACATGTTCTGGTTGCGGCGCAGATAGTTGATGATCGCCTCGTCCATGCGGTCGCCGCCGATGCGGACAGAACGCGCATAGACCACATCGCCCAGCGACAGCACCGCGACCTCGGTCGTGCCGCCGCCAATATCGACGACCATGCTGCCGGTGGGCTCGGTGATCGGCATCCCCGCACCGATGGCCGCCGCGATGGGTTCCGCGATCAGGCCCGCACGGCGGGCGCCGGCGGACAGGACCGACTGACGGATGGCGCGTTTTTCGACCGGGGTGGCGCCATGGGGCACGCAGACGATGATCTTGGGCTTCGAGAAGGTGGTGCGCTTGAACACCTTCTTGATGAAATGCTTGATCATCTGCTCGGCGCTGTCGAAATCGGCGATGACACCTTCGCGCATCGGCCGGATCGCCTCGATGCTGCCCGGTGTGCGGCCCAGCATCAGTTTCGCGTCCTCGCCCACCGCCAGAACCTGCCGCTTGCCGTCCTTGACGTGATAGGCCACGACCGAGGGCTCGTTCAGGATGATGCCCTTGCCCTTGACATAGATCAGCGTGTTCGCCGTGCCGAGGTCGATTGCGATATCGGTCGAAAACAAACCGCCGAATGCCATGCCCGTAGTCCCCTGTTCGCACCGGGTTGATCCCGGCCTGCCCGAATTTCACGCCCCGCACAACCGGCGGGAATCGCCCCCGGTGCGGGCCTCGCCCGGTATAGAAGCCCTCAGGCCCAAGCGAAAGCCCTGTCTAGCGCCGCCCGGCACAACCGCGCTGTGCCGGGCGGCGGGGTGCGGCGACCGTGCCACAACGCGCGGCGGCGGACCGCCCCTTCGGATCCTTGCATCATCCGTGGCGCCGATGGCAGGCGGTTTCCGGGACGTGACAGGGCGTCCCCGCTTTCGCATCATCGGGCCAATCGCATCCGCGCGGGGAATGCCCCGCAGGCTTGCGGGCGGGCTTCCATCCGCGCCAGGGGATCAATGCGAATACATGCTGATCTGCTTGTCGTCCCGGCCCGTGCGGGCGCGGCGCACGATCAGGTGGTTCAGCGCGCCGACATAGGCCTTGACCGAGGCCAGGATCGTGTCGGTATCGGCCGCCTGCCCGTTCACGATGCGGCCGTCTTCCTCCATCCGGACGCTGACCGTGGCCTGCGCATCGGTGCCTTCGGTGACGGCATGGACCTGATACAATTGCAGCCGCGCGTCATGCGGGAAGATCTGCTTGACCGCGTTGAAACAGGCATCGACCGGGCCGTCGCCCACCGCATGGACGGTCCGTTCCTCGCCATCCACGATCATGGTCAGATCGGCGCTCTGTCCGTCGCTTCCGCAGACGACGCGCAGATGCTTGACCTGCAGATGATCGTCCTCGGTATTTGCGGCGGCGTCCTGGACAAGCGCGACGATATCCTCGTCATAGACCTCTTTCTTGCGATCGGCGAGCGCCTTGAACCGCACGAAGATGTCCTTCAACTGGTTGTCGCCGACCTCGTAGCCCAGATCCTTCAGCTTGGCCCGCAGCGCCGCGCGGCCCGAATGCTTGCCCATCGCGATGTTGGTTTCGTTCAGGCCGATATCGGCCGGGCGCATGATTTCGAAGGTCTCGACATTCTTCAGCACGCCGTCCTGATGGATGCCGCTTTCATGCAGGAAGGCGTTCTTGCCGACGATGGCCTTGTTGAACTGGACCGGAAAGCCGGAAACCTGCGCCACCCGACGCGACAGGCCGATGATCTTGGTGGTGTCGATTCCGGTGTCGAAAGGCATGATGTCGTGACGCACGCGCAGCGCCATCACCACCTCTTCCAGCGCGGTGTTGCCGGCGCGTTCGCCCAGCCCGTTGATGGTGCATTCGATCTGGCGGGCGCCGGCCTCGACCGCTGCAAGGCTGTTGGCCGTCGCCATGCCCAGGTCGTTGTGGCAATGGGTGGCGAAGATGATGTCATCCGCGCCGGGCACCCGTTCGATCAGCATCCGGATCAGATCGGCGGATTCGCGCGGTGCGGTATAGCCCACCGTATCGGGGATATTGATGGTCGTGGCGCCGCACCGGATCGCGATCTCGACCACGCGGCACAGGTAATCATGTTCGGTCCGCGTGGCGTCCATCGGCGACCATTGCACGTTGTCGCACAGGTTGCGGGCATGGGTGACGGTCTGTTCGATCCGCTCGGCCATCTGGTCCATGTCCAGGTTGGGAATCGCGCGGTGCAGCGGCGAGGTGCCGATGAAGGTGTGGATGCGCGGGCGGCGGGCATGTTTCACCGCCTCCCAGCAGCGGTCGATATCGGGGATCTGGGCGCGGGCCAGACCGCAGATCACGCTGGTCTGCGCCTGTCGCGCAATCTCGCTGACGGCGGCGAAATCGCCTTCGCTGGCGATCGGAAAGCCGGCCTCGATGATGTCCACGCCCATCTCGTCCAGCATCTGGGCGATTTCCAGCTTTTCGGCGTGGGACATGGTCGCGCCGGGCGATTGTTCGCCGTCGCGCAGGGTGGTGTCGAAGATGAAGACGCGGTTCTCGTCGCTCATGGGTCTGTCTTTCTTGCGCTGTCCGGTATCGGGAATATCCGGGCGCCGACCTGACTGAGCGGCGGCCCGGAAGACCCGCTCAGCGCAGCGTAAGAAGCAGCAGACCGCGGAGATTGACGGCCAGACGCGCGCCAAAGGGCGCGGTCGCGGCGGTCGGGATATGCAGCATCCGGGTCATGGCCGCGACTATGCCGCCCGCGGGCCGGCTTGAAAAGCGAAAAATCGCCGTCCAGGACCGTGCAGCACGGCGCGGCCGGTAGCGCCAATCCGCCGGCGTGAAAGGTCATTCACGGTTTCGTCATCTTTTTGCTGGCCGCTGCCCCGGTCATTTGCCTATCATTTGATGATCGACGCAGAAGCGAGCACCGAAAAACCACGAAGCAACGGAAAGGGGGATTCATGTCACGCAAGATCGTCGTCGGTTATGACGGCAGCGAGGCGTCACGCCGCGCGCTGGACTTTGCGATAAGTCGGGCCGGCGCGCAGGGGGACAGCATCATCATCGCGCATGTCCTGGAATGGTCGCCCTACAGTTTCCTCACGCCCAACGAGATCGAAGAACGTCACCAGCGGCGCAAGGAAGAATTGCAGCGCGCCGAAGAGATGCTGATCCAGCCGATGGTCAGGCTGGTCGAGGCCGAAGGGATTCCGGTCTCGACCGCGATGCGCTATGGCCACATCGCCGAGACATTGTGCAAGATCGCGCAGGACGAAAACGCGGCGCTGATCTTCATCGGACGCATGGGCCATTCGGGCTTCACCTCGCGCATCTTCGGATCCGTTGCGGGCACGCTGGCGCAGGCATCGCCGGTGCCGGTGACGATCGTGCCATGAGCCACGGGACAAGGAGATTTGACATGACCCATTTCGCAAAACGACTGGGCGTCCCGGCGGCGCTTGCAACCCTGGCCGCGACAGGACCCGCGGCGGCCCAGGGGCTGGACGAGGCCGTCAACAGCGTCTTCGCCAGTTCGACCGGCTGGTTCGTCAGCTTCATCTTTTCCAGCTTTCCGGGCACCTCCTTCCCCTGGATCGTCGGCTGGCTGGTGGTCGCGGCGACGATCTTCACCATCTATTTCGGCTTCATCCAGTTCCGCGCCTTCGGCCATTCCATCGCGCTGGTCCGGGGCGATTATTCCGACCCCAACGACGCGGGCGAGGTCAGCCACTTCCAGGCGCTGGCCACGGCGCTGTCGGGCACGGTCGGGCTGGGCAATATCGCCGGCGTCGCGGTCGCCATCGGCATCGGCGGTCCGGGCGCGACCTTCTGGATGATTCTGGCGGGTCTTCTGGGCATGGCATCGAAATTCACCGAATGCACGCTGGGCGTGAAATACCGCAACGAATACGAAGACGGCCACGTTTCGGGCGGGCCGATGTATTACATGACCAAGGGCTTTTCCGAACGCGGCGTCGGCGGCGGCAAGGTGCTGGCGGTCCTGTTCTCGATCTTCTGCATCCTCGGAGCCTTCGGCGGCGGCAACATGTTCCAGTCCAACCAGGCCCATGCCCAGCTTGCCAATGTCTTCGGCGACTATCCGGGCTGGATCACCGGACTGGTCTTCGCGCTGATCGTGTTCATGGTCATCGTCGGCGGCATCAAGGCGATCGCGCAGGTGACCGAACGTGTCGTTCCCTTCATGGGCATCCTCTATGTCGGCACGGCGCTGATCATCATCTTGCTGAACTACGACCAGATCGGAAACGCCTTCGGCCAGATCTTCCGCGGGGCCTTTACCTGGGACGGCGCCGTCGGCGGGGCCACCGGGGCGCTGATCCAGGGTTTCCGCCGCGCCGCCTTTTCCAACGAGGCCGGCGTCGGCTCGGCCGCGATCGCCCATTCGGCCGTGCGCACCAACGAGCCGATCACCGAAGGCTTCGTGTCGCTGCTGGAGCCCTTCATCGACACCGTCGTGATCTGCACCATGACGGCGCTGGTCATCATCATCACCGGCCAGCTGGTCACCGATCCCCAGACCGGCATGTTCGTGCTGAACGAGTCGGGCGACGCGATCCAGACGCTCAGCGGCAATAGCGGCGTGGCACTGACCTCGGCGGCCTTCAGCGAAAGCTTCGGCTGGTTCCGCTATATCCTTGCGCTGGCGGTGGTGCTGTTCGCCTTTTCGACAATGATCTCGTGGAGCTATTACGGCCTGAAGGCCTGGACCTTCCTGTTCGGCGAGGGCCGGACCAAGGAACTGGTCTTCAAGGTGATCTTCTGCATCTTCACCTGGATCGGCGCGGCGGCGAGCCTGGGGCCGGTCATCGACTTCTCGGATGCGATGATCTTCTCGATGGCGGTCGTCAACATCATCGCGCTCTATGTGCTGATGCCGGTCGTGAAGACCGAGATGAACAGCTATCTCTCGCGGCTCCGGTCGGGCGAGATCAGGAAGTTCGCCTGAGACGGGACCGGCGGGGGGCCAGCCCCCCGCACCCCCCGAGGTATTGGGAAAGAGTGCGAGGGGGGCGGACGACTTGTCCGCCCCCTGCGTTCAGGGCCGGATGCGGCGATCCAGAAGCTGCTGGGCCGCGCCCGCCAGGATCAGCCACAGCGTCGTCACCACCAATCCCCAGATCGCCCAGCTCGAGGGGTGGAAATCGACCCATGCCGCGCGGACGGCAAAGATCACCCAGGCGATGGCCACGGGCAGCGAGATCGCGCGCCAGCGTTCGGTGCGCACCGGGTGGATGAACTTGATGTTGCTGAACATCGCGACGGTCAGCGCCACGATGATGGCCAGGATCACCGTCCAGTGCGGCTTGACCGCGAACAGGACCAGAACAACCATGTTCCAGCATCCCGGAAAGCCCGCGAAGGAATAATCCCTGGTCTTCATCCGCGTATCCGCGAAATAGATCACGCTGCCATAGGTGATGACGATGATCGCGAACCAGCCGGTCCAGCCGCTGAGAAGCCCGGATTTGAACAACGCGAAGGCCGGAATGAAGACATAGGTCAGATAATCGATGATCAGATCCATCAGCACGCCGTCATAGGTCGGCCAGTTGACCCTGACATCGTATCTGCGCGCCAGCGGGCCATCGACGCCATCGACGGCGAAGGCGGCGACCAGCCACAGAAACATCATCGACCATTCCGCGTTGACCGCCGCCAGCATCGCCAGCATCGACAGCACCGCGCCTGTCGCGGTCAGAAGATGGACAAGAAGGGCCTTGTATCGCGGCTGCATCCATCCCTTCTGTCAGTTTGGCGACGACGGTGCAACAATCCTGCGTCACGGCGCGGGGCGAAACCGACGCGACGATCAGCGCAGGATCGGCGGCCCTTTCGGGCCTTTCGGCAGGTCGGGGAGGATGTCCGGCGGCAGGTCGAATCGCAGCGCGCCGGTCGGAGGAACGGTCTCGGAAAAGCTGATATCGACACCGCCGGGCTGCGGCGGCAGGAAGGCCAGCGTTTCGGCCAGGGCCTTGGCGATGGCGGGCTGGTGGTCCGGCGACGCCCCCGAAATCAGCAGCAGATGTCCGGCCCGGCCCGCGATACCCGCAAGGGCTGCGCCGGATACCAGGCCGCGCAGATCGGACAGCCGCGCCGCCAGGGGTTCGGCCAGCGCCGCGACGGCGGCCGGGTCGGGCGCGACAGGCCGCAGCCGCGCCTCGGCGGTTTCGGGCGCAGAGGTCAGCGCGCCCGCCAGCCAATCCAGCGTCGCGGCGTCCAGAAGCATCTCGGAGGGTGCGCCGGGATTGACCAGCAGGCCCGTGCCCTCGGTGCGCAGGATCGCCGCCAGCACCCGCCCGGGCAACGCGGCATAGGCGACCGGGCCGCCCAGGAACCCCGCCAGCCGGTCCTCGCCGTCGCAGGCCAGGGCGACGGGGCCGTCTTCCAGCGCGAAGATCCGGAATTCCAGCGTCTCGCCCCTGGGTTCGGAGACCAGCGCGACGGCCAGTTCGGTATCGGCCAGCCGCGACAGCATCCGCGCCCGAAGCGGTGCCTCGGCATCGTGGAACGGACTGGTGGCAAGATCGTCAAGCGCGGACATGGCCCCCCCCTTTCATCGCGTTCCGCCCTACAGGCGCGACCCCGCCTGACGCAAGCGTGACTTCGCCTGCCGCCGCCGCGCCCGCATAATGGGGCCATGCACAGACGCATCCTGCTGGCTGCCGCCGCCGCCGTCCTTGCCGCGCCGAACCTTGCGCGGGCCTCGCTGTCGCCGATCCTCTCCGAGGCGTCGCGGCTGGAGCCTCTGCGCGCCGTCGCGATCTGGCGCGACGGCGCCGAGATCGCGGCCCGCGGCTATGGCGGCTTTACCCCGGACCGGCCGACCAACATCAAGTCCGCCTCGAAATCCGTGATTTCGGCCCTGGCGGGCATCGCCATCGACAAGGGGCTGCTGGACGGTCCCGACCAGCCGATCGCCCCGATCCTGAAGGCCGATCTGCCGCGCGACCCCGATCCGCGCCTGGCGCAGGTGACATTGGGTGATCTGCTGTCGATGCAGGCGGGACTGGAACGGCAATCGGGACCGAATTACGGCCGCTGGGTCAACACTGCGAACTGGGTCCGCGCCGCATTGGCCGCGCCTTTCACCCAGGATCCGGGCGGGCCGATGCAGTATTCCACCGCATCCAGCCATCTCGTCTCGGCCATCCTGACGCGGGTGTCACAGCGATCCACGATGGCGCTGGCGCGGGACTGGCTGGGCGATGTTCCGGGCTTTCGCATCGCCGGCTGGCAGCGCGACCCGCAGGGCATCTATCTGGGCGGCAACCAGATGGCGATGAGCACCCGGTCGCTGCTGGCCTTCGGCGCGCTTTATGCCACGGGCGGACGCGCCGGCGGGCAGAGGATCCTGTCGCGGGACTGGATCGCGCAAAGCTGGCAGGTCCGCACAGCCTCGATCTTCGGCGGCCAGGGATACGGCTATGGCTGGTTCATCGACCGCATGGCCGGTCGCGACCTGCGCTATGGCTGGGGCTATGGCGGGCAGATGATCTATGTCTTTCCCGCCACGCGCGACCGCCCGGCCAGCGCCATCGCGATGACGTCCGACCCCGACCTTCCCTCGGCGCGGACAGGATATCGTGACCAACTGCATCGGCTGGCGGCCCGCCTGATCGAGACCACCTGAACGGCCCGGCCCGCGCGCCGCGTCACTCGATGAAGTCGCCGGCCTGGAAATTGCCCAGGTTGCCGAGAAGCTGGCGGATGAATGAAACCTCGGTAACGCTGCCCTCCGTCACGCGGCGCGACAGCACCACGACGCGGCCACGTTCCTGCCCGAAACGTTCGATATTGGACACGACCCCGCTGGGCGCGAAGGAAATCGCCACGACTTCTCGATCTACCTCTTGCGGGGGCAGCGCGCCAAAATTGCGCCAGCGCGAGCCGACATAATACCACCCCGCACCGGTCAGCAGACCCTGCGCCGAGGGCCGGCCGATCAGCCCCTCCAGTTGATCCATGCTGGTCTGGCCGACGACCACCTTCGCCAGATCGGAATCGGGCGGCACATAGCCGTGATTGCGATAGACGGGCGCACAGGCGGCCAGCACGGCCACGAAAGCCAGGATCAGAAGGTTCCTGAAGGCAGCCATGCGGGTTTCCTTTGTGCGGGCGGTTGACGCGGCCCGCCCGGCTTAGCAAACTCCGGCGCGGCGCTCAAGAAGTCCATCCGCGACGAGGGCTTGTGCCGCAGGTCACCGCCGCATGTCGCAAGCCAACTGCCCGAGGCACGATCATGACAGCCCCAGCACAGCCCTCCGCGTCGCAGCCGCAACGCCTGCGCGTCGCCCATCTGGATCCGCGCGGCCCGACCGATTTCGCGCTGCGTCCCGCGGCCGAGGCGCGCGCGGCCATCGCGGCCGAACTGAACATCCTCGCCCTGCCCCGCCTGGCTTTCGAGGGCCGGATCAGGGCCGAGGGCGGCCAAGCCTGGGCGTTGTCGGGCCGGCTGACGGCACAGGTCGTGCAGTCCTGCGTGGTGACGCTGAAGCCGGTGAAGACCCGGATCGAGGAAGATGTGCGCCGCCTCTATTCCCCGCATCTGCGCGACCCCGAGGGCGACGAGGTCGAGATGCCGGACGAAACGCTGGAACCGCTGGGCCAGTTCATCGACCTTTCGGCCGTGATGATCGAGGAACTGGCGCTGTCCTTGCCGGATTATCCCCGCGCGCAAGGCGCCGAACTGACGCCGGATGCCCGCGATGATGACGGCCGGCCCGAGACGCGACGGCCCTTCGAGGGGCTGGACCGGCTGATGCGGGGGGACGGCGACGTCCAGGGATAGGGGCCCGGAACCTGCGCCGCCGCGCCGTTGCAATGCAGCCACAGAATCGCGGCCGATCATGCGGATTCGTCCTGCCGGACCAGAATGGGCTGGCGCGGCGCCACCGCCGCGGCGCATTTATGGGCAAGCCGACCCAAGCGAGGGCTTGCAGGCGCGGGTTCTATCGCGTATCTGCGCGGTTCATTTACGAATACAAAACTCATGGTGCCACGGCTTTCGGCCCGCACCCAGACAACCGAGGTCGAGACATGGCTGTCCCTCAGAATCGCGTCACCCGCTCCAAGCGCAACATGCGTCGTGCCCATGACGCGCTGGTCGCCGGCAACCCCAACGAATGTTCGAATTGCGGCGAATTGAAGCGTCCGCATCACGTCTGCCCGTCCTGCGGCCATTACGCCGATCGCGAGGTGATCGCCCAGGCGAACGAGATCGACCTGGACGACGACGCGGCCTGATCGGGTCGGGCCCTCCCGCCATATGACCGACGATCCAGCGACCATTCAGGAACAGCGCGCCCCCGAGAACCGGGGCAGCGTGGTGATTTCGGTTGACGCGATGGGTGGCGATCGCGGCCCCCTCGCCGTGGTGGCCGGCATGGCCGAAAGCGCCGAAAAGAACCCCGAGATCCGCTTTATCGTGCATGGCGACCAGGATCAGCTTCGCCGTCTGATCAACCGCCGCAAGCAATTGTCCGACCGCTGCGACATCCGCCATGCCGCGGGTGTCGTGACGATGGAAGACAAGCCCAGCCAGATCCTGCGCAAGGGCGACGGCACCTCGATGTGGTCGGCGATCGAATCGGTTCGCAAGGGCGAGGCCGGGGCCGCCGTCAGTTGCGGCAATACCGGCGCGCTGATGGCGCTGTCGATGCTGCGCCTGCGCAAGCTGCCGGGCGTGAACCGTCCCGCCATCGCCTGTCTGTGGCCCTCGAAGAACCCTCAGGGCTTCAACATCATGCTGGATGTGGGCGCGGATATCCGCGCCGACGCGCCTGACCTGTTGCAATATGCGATGATGGGCGCCTCCTACGCCCGCAACGGCCTGGACGTCGAACGCCCGCGCGTCGGCCTGCTGAATGTCGGCACCGAGGAACACAAGGGGCGCGCCGAACTGAAACAGGCCCACGACCTGATCGCTGACGCCGCCGGAACCGGCGGTTTCGACTATGTCGGCTTCGTCGAGGGCGGCGATCTGCCGTCGTCGCGCGTCGATGTGATCGTGACCGACGGCTTTACCGGCAATATCGCCCTGAAGACGGGCGAGGGCACGGCCAAGCTGGTGGGCGAGTTCCTGCGCGCGGCCTTCGCCAATTCGATCATGTCGAAATTCGCGGCCGTGCTGGCCATGACCTCTTTGAAGCGCCTGCAAAAGCGGATCGACCCGCGTCGGGTGAATGGCGGCATCTTCCTGGGCTTGAATGGCACCGTGGTCAAATCTCACGGCTCGGCCGATGCGACCGGCGTTTCGGCGGCGATCAAGCTGGCCTTCACCCTGGCGAAGTCGGGCTTTCAGGACCGGCTTGCCGCGCGCGTGGCCCAGGTTGCCTCGGCCACGACCGCCGGCGAATCGGAGACCTCGACGTGACCCGAAGATCCGTCATTCGCGGAACCGGCCTCTATCTGCCTGAAACGGTGATCGAGAACAGCTGGTTCGAGGACAAGCTGGATACCAGCGACGAATGGATCCGTTCGCGCAGCGGGATCGAGCGGCGCCACTTCGCCGCCGAAGGTCAGGCGACCAGCGATCTGGCTCTGAACGCTGCCCGCGACGCGCTGTCGAAAGCCGGGCTGGAACCCGACCAGATCGACGGCATCATCCTGGCGACGTCGACCCCCGATCTAACCTTTCCGGCGGTGGCGACGATGGTGCAGTCCGGTCTGGGCATGACCCACGGCTTCGCCTATGACGTGCAGGCCGTCTGCGCGGGCTTCGTCTTCGCGCTGGCCAATGCCGATGCGATGATCCGGGGCGGCATGGCCGACCGGGTCCTGGTCATCGGGGCCGAGACCTTTTCGCGCATCATGGACTGGACCGACCGCTCGACCTGCGTGCTGTTCGGCGACGGTGCCGGCGCCGTGGTGCTGGAGGCGCAGGAGGGCGCGGGCGGCAATGCCGATCGCGGCGTGCTGTCCGCCGATCTGAACAGCGACGGACAGTATCGCGACCTGCTCTATGTCGATGGCGGCGTCTCGACCACCGGCACGGCGGGGCATCTGCGGATGCAGGGCAATCTGGTGTTCCGCCACGCGGTCGAGAAACTGGCCAGGACCGCGCACACGGCCCTGGACAAGGCCGGGCTGACCGCCGCAGACGTGACTTGGCTGGTGCCGCATCAGGCCAATATGCGCATCATCACCGCCACCGCACAGAAGATGCAGTTGCCGATGCAGAAGGTCGTGCTGACGGTGGCCGATCACGGCAATACATCGGCGGCCTCGATCCCGCTGGCGCTGGCCGTGGCCGCAGCGGACGGACGCCTGAAACGCGGCGATGTGATCGTGACCGAAGCCATCGGCGGCGGGCTGAGCTGGGGCAGCGTCGTGCTGCGCTGGTAACGCCGGGCGCGGCTATTTCATCTGTGAATCCTTGCTGCCGCGCCGGTTGATCCCGCCTTCCGGGCGAATTCGGCGGTCGCGTCCGGATTGGCATGTGACGCAAAGCTGCACCCCCGGCACCGCCCGGCGGCGGGCCTCGGGGATCGGGTCGTCGCATTCGGCGCAGAATTCGGCCGATGGCGCCTCGGCGGCGCGGGCCGCGCGCGCCCTGGCGCGGGCCACGGCCTCGGCCGTGCTGACCTCGATCTGATCATTCACCGCATCGTCGCGGGCCCATCCTCCGGCCATGGTATCCTCCTTTTCGTCGCTTCAAGATAGGCGTCGTTCGGGCCGGTTTCAAAGCCCGCGTGCTGCGCGGCGGTCCGCGCAAACGCGCCGATCCGGTGCGGATGGCGGAACGATTTGGCGCCGGCCCTCGTTGACACGGAGATCATTCCGCTTCATCCTGTTGTGACAAAAGAGGAAAAGTCATGGGCGACAAGACTCTGACCCGGATGGATCTGGCCGAGGCGGTGTTCCGCGATGTCGGCTTGTCGCGTCACGAATCCGCCCAGCTTGTCGAAAGCGTTCTCGATCACGTTTCGGACGCGCTGGTCAGTGGCGAGCAGGTCAAGATCTCGTCCTTTGGCACATTCAGCGTCCGCGACAAGAACGAACGGATCGGCCGCAACCCTAAAACCGGCGAAGAGGTGCCGATCACGCCGCGCCGGGTGCTGTCCTTCCGACCATCGCACCTGATGAAGGAGCGGGTCGCTGCCGGCAACAAGCGATAATTGCTGATGCAGAAAAGCGCCGAGGCATTCCGTTCGATCGGAGAGGTCGCCAAGCTGATCGGCGTCGCCCCGCATGTCCTGCGCTATTGGGAAACGCAGTTCCCGCAGTTGAAGCCGATGAAGCGGCCTGATGGTCGGCGCTATTATCGCCCCGACGATATCCGGCTGGTAGCCGGGCTGTGCGAGGTTCTGCGCGACGACGGCATGACCATCAGGGGCGCGAAGAAGCTGATCGCAAAGGATCGTGGCGCGGCGATTCGCGGTCGCGGCGCCGAGCGCCTGGGCGAGCAGGTGGCCGCGCCCGGCGCCGCTGAGGCGACGCCGCGCAAGGAAGCCGCCATCGCGAAGCATCTGATCGAGATGCCCGACGAACCCGCGCCGCAGGACGATCCGATGCCCGACCATCCGCCCCGCGCGCGGCAGCGCCGCCGCCGGCAGTCGGGCCATGATGCGCTGCCGCTGTTTCCCGACCTGTCCGCCGACGCGCAGGCCACCGGCTGGCTGGCGCAGCTTGCCCGACTGTCGGTTCGCCTGCGCGCGGCCAGCCATCGCGACGCGCGGTGGCAGCAGGCCGCGCCCCGCGCCGCCGCACTGCGCGGCATCATCATCGCGCATTACGAAAACACCTGACCGGCAGGATGAAGATTCCCGTCCCGTGGCCCTTGTGCAGGCCCGCCGCTTCGCTCTATATGGCCGGCGTCGGGCCGTGGCGCAGCCTGGTTAGCGCGTCCGTCTGGGGGGCGGAAGGCCGCGAGTTCGAATCTCGCCGGCCCGACCATTTCGAAAACGCCCATCCCTCCACGGGGTGGGCGTTTTCGTATCCGCCTGATCTGCAAGGAAGGATGGCATGAACGGAGTCCTGCCCGACAGCGAGATCCGGCACCTGATCGATAAGGGCGCCATCACCGCCGATCCCGCGATCCTGCCCGAACAGGTCCAGCCCGCCAGCCTGGACTTGCGGCTGGGCACGACGGCCTGTCGACTGCGCGCCAGCTTTCTGGCCGGAAAGGGCCATCGCATCAGCGACCGTCTGGCCGATTTCGGAATGCACCGGATGGATCTGTCCGGCGGTGCCGTTCTGGAACGGGGATGCGTCTATCTGGTGCCGCTGATGGAACGGCTGACCCTGTCCGATGGGCTGAGCGCCGTCGCCAATGCCAAATCCTCGACCGGGCGGCTGGATCTGCTGACCCGGCTTGTGACCGATGACGGCACCGAGTTCGATCGCCTGCCCGAAGCCTATGACGGTCCCCTTTATGCCGAAATCTGCCCGCGCAGCTTTTCGGTTCTGGTGCGCCCCGGAATGCGCCTGAACCAGCTTCGCCTGCGGCGCGGTCAGGCGGTGCTGACGGACGCCGAATTGCGCGATCTGGACGCCCGCGAGCCGCTGGTCGGCGGCAAGGCGCTGATCGACCAGGGGCTTGGCTTTTCCGTGGACCTGCGTCCCTCGGGCGGCGATCTGGTCGGCTATCGCGCGCGACCCCATAGTGGTGTCATCGACCTGGACCGGATCGGGGCCTATGACGCGCGCGATTTCTGGGATGAGTTGCGGACCGGCGACGGCCGCCTGATCCTCGACCCCGGTGCGTTCTATATCCTCGTCAGTCGCGAATCGGTCGCGATCCCCGCCGATTGCGCCGCCGAGATGGCCCCCTATCTGGCCATGGCGGGTGAATTCCGCGTTCATTACGCCGGCTTCTTCGATCCCGGCTTCGGCATCGGGGCGGCCGGCGCCGGCGCGCGCGGCGTGCTGGAGGTGCGCTGTCACGAGGCACCCTTTGCGCTGGAACATGGTCAGGTCGTCGGGCGCCTGGTCTATGAACGCATGGCCGCCCGCCCCGACCGCCTCTACGGCGCGGGCATCCGGTCGAATTATCAGGGTCAGGGCCTGAAACTTGCCAAGCAGTTCCGCTGACCGCGAATGCCGTCCGGTCACCCTCGCGGTGTCTGCCACAGCCGGACCTTCAGCCCGCCATGCGCGATGATGGGACCGGCCTCCAGCGGCAGCCCGGTCGCCCGTGCCAGCCCGGCCTCGCTGGTCACGATCCCGACCCGCCAGCCCGCAAGCCGGTCGCGAAACACCTCGCCCATGGCGGCGTGCAACCCGTATAGCGGCCCGTTGTTTCCGACCCGGGCGCCATAGGGCGGATTGACGATGACGATGCCGGGCGGTCCCTTGGGCGGCGTCAGGTCGCCAACCGGCAGGCAGGCAAAGTCGGTCCATTCCGACACGCCAGCCCGGGCGGCGTTCTGAACGCTCATCCGAATGGCACCGGCGTCGCGATCGCTTCCGTGAAAGCGGTTTTCGGGGGTTGTCGGCGCCGGGGATGCGCGCATTGCCCGCCAGGCTGCGGGATCAAAACTGGAAAGGTTTTCAAAGGCAAAGCCGCGACTGCGACCGGCGGCGAGACCGGCCGCCATCTCGGCCGCCTCGATGACGAAGGTGCCCGACCCGCACATCGGGTCGACCACGGTCTGGCTGCCATCGAACCCCATCTCGCGCAGGAACATCGCCGCCATCGTCTCGCGCATGGGGGCCTTGGCGACAGCTTGCTTGTGGCCGCGCTTGTGCAGCGATTCGCCGGTCGTATCGAGGCTGATCGTGACCAGATCGTCGTCGATCCGGACCTTCACGACGATTCCGGCATCGGCCGCGATCGGGGCGCCCAGTTCCTCGGCGATGGCGCGTTCGACCCGCTGTGCCGCCGCGCCCGCGTGATAGATGCGGCTGGCGCGGCAGACGGCATCGACCCTGACGGACAGATCGCGGCGCAGCACCGAAGCCCAGGGAAATTTCCGCGCCCGCTTGTCCAGCTGCGCCAGATGCAGCGCCCGAAAGCTGCCGATCCGCGCCAGAACCCGCGTCGCCCCGCGCAGCCAAAGATTGGCCCGCCAGACGTCCGCCCAGCCGCCGCGAATCGTCACGCCGCCGGGCTGGATCTCTGGCACCCAGCCAAGCGCGCGCGCCTCGGCGGCCAAGGGCTGTTCCAGCCCCGGCGTCGCCACCAGGAAAATGTCGAAAGGATCGTCGCGCATGCGCCGAGCCCTAGCGGCTGGCGACGGAAAAGGCGAGGCTCAGCGGCCGATCCGCCGCGCCAATTTCGCCGCCTGCCGGGCACGCTTGGCGGCCTGACGGTTGGTTCTGGCCTGCTGTGGCTTCGGCGAGGCCCCCGGCTTGCCCCGCGACATGCGGTTGATGCCCTTGTTGATGCCCCAGTTCATCATGCGGCGCATGAACAGACGGGTGAACATGTTGATGAAGCCGTTCATCCTGTGACCTCACTCATCTTCGAACAGATCGTCGGCGGGAATGCCGCGGTCGATATTGTCATCCTCGGTGGCCGGCGCAAGAGGGGTGGCGATCCCCTCGCGCGGCGGCCGCGAATCCAGCAGCCCTGCCGCGCGCAACTCGGACAATCCGGGAAGATCGCGGGCCGATTCCAGGCCGAAATGGTCCAGAAATGTCTCGGTCACGACAAAGGTCGCCGGCCTGCCCGGTGTCATGCGGCGGCGGCCGACACGGACCCATTCCATCTCGATCAGCTGGTCCAGCGTGCCGCGGCTGACCGCGACGCCGCGAATTTCCTCGATCTCGGCGCGGGTGACCGGCTGGTGATAGGCGATGATCGCCAATGTCTCGACGGCAGCGCGGGACAATCGGCGCTGCTCGACCGTTTCGGTCTGCATCAGGAAGGACAGATCGGGGGCGGTGCGGAAGGCATAGCCGTCGCCGATTCGTTCCAGCGCCACGCCGCGGCCCTGATAGCGGCGGCGCAGGGCCGACACGGCCTCGGCCGGATCGCAGCCGCGCGGCAGGCGGGCGGCCAGGTCGCGAACGGTGATGGGACCGGCGGCGGCGAAAAGGATGGCTTCGACCATTCGTTCCTGCTGGTCCGGCGGCGGCGGCGGAAACTGGGGCCGGGCTTCGGCCTCGGCGTCGTCTTGCGGGGTCGGATCGGTCACGTCAGGAGCGGTCGGCTGAAGGGTTGCGGCGGAAGCTGATGGGCGCGAAGGTCCCGGCCTGGCGGATCTCCAGCTTGCCCTGCCGGGCCAGTTCCAGCGAGGCGGCAAAGGTGGCGGCGGTGGCCGAGCGGCGGCGCCTGCCGTCACCGTCCCAGCCATCGGGCAGGAAATCCGACAGGTCGGTCCAGTCGCCGGCAAAGCCGATCAGCCCGCGCATCCGGTCCAGCGCCTGTTCCATGGTGAATGTGTCGTGGCGCTCGAAGGCATAGGGGCGGAATTCCTCTTTCGTCTTCAGGCGGGCATAGGCGCGCATCAGGTCGATCAGCCCGGCCTGCCATTCGGTGCGCCGCTTGCGGGCAATGGTTTCGGGCGCGCCGCGCGCAAAGCGGCTGATGCCCAGCCGATCGCGGCCCATCAGGCGGGCTGCCGCCTCGCGCATGGCTTGCAGCCGTTCCAGCTGGAAGGCCAGATGGGCGGCCATGTCCTCGGCCGAGGGGCCCTCGGCCTCGGGGTCGGGCGGCAACAGCAGGCGCGATTTCAGGAAGGCCAGCCAAGCTGCCATGACCAGATAATCGGCGGCCAGCTCGATTCGCAGGGCGCGGGCCTTTTCCACGAAGGCCAGGTATTGTTCGGCCAGGTGCAGGACCGAGATCTTCATCAGATCGACCTTCTGGGTCCGCGCCAGGGTCAGCAGCAGGTCCAGAGGGCCTTCATAGCCGTCCACGTCGATGATCAGCGCCTCGTCCGCCCGGCGCTGCGCCACGCTGTCGAAATCATCCTCCGGCGGGCTGTCGGGCACCGGCTTCAGATAGGGAACGTCTGTCGAGGATCTGGCCAAGGGAATTCCCGTTTGCTGCGACGGGCAGACTCGGCCCAAGCCCTGCGCGAGTCAAGCGCGGCGGGCGCGCAAGGGGTATTTGTGCAACGAAGAAATCAGGCGGTCAGCGCGCGCCATTCGGCGAGCAGCGCGGCACGGTCCAGATTCCGGGGCGCACGGCGCCGGGCAAGTGCTGCATCGGCACGGCGGCGGGCGAGGGGCGTCATCGGCCCCGCGGCGGCGACCACCGGTTCCATCTGGGCCACATCGCGGTTGCAATGCAGAACCAGATCGCATCCGGCGGCGATCGAGGCCGCGGCACGGTCGGATTCGGACCCGGCGAGGGCGTTCATGGTGATATCGTCGCTCATCAGCAGGCCGTCGAAGCCGATCCGGTCGCGGATCAGCGCGATGATCCGGGCCGAGGCGGTGGCGGGGGCGTCGTCCAGGTCGGCAAAGCGGATATGGGCGGTCATGCCCATCGGCAGATCGTTGAGCGCCCTGAACGGCGCGAAATCCGTTGCGTCGAGTTCGGCCAGTGGCGCGGTGACCACGGGCAGGTCGCTGTGGCTGTCGGCGGCAGCCCTGCCATGTCCGGGCATGTGTTTCACAACCGGCAGCACTCCGGCAGCCAGCAGGCCATCGGCGGCAGCGCGGCCCAGTTCGGCGACGGTTTGCGGATCGGTTCCGAGACAGCGGTTGCGCAGGAAGGGATGAGTGTCGGGCTGCGCCACATCCAGCGTCGGCGCGCAATCCGAATCGATGCCGCAATCGCGCAATTCGCGCCCGATCAGGTAGTGTCGCAGCCACATGGCGCGCGGCCCGGCCGGGGCCTGATCCAGCGGTGCGGGCCATTCCATCCAATGCGGCGCCCGCAGGCGCTGGACGCGGCCGCCTTCCTGATCGACGGTGATCACCGCGTCGCGGCCCACGGCCTCGCGCAGATCACCGGTCAGGCGGCGCAGCTGGTCAGGGTCGTCCACGTTGCGGCCGAACAGGATGAAGCCCCACGGATCGGCTTGGCGGAAAAAGGACCGCTCGCCCGTCGTGAGGCTGGTCCCGGCGATGCCGCCGAGGATCGTCGCGTTCGGCGCCATCAGCGCGACAGCGCGATGCAGTCCGTGCCGCCCGATTTGACCGCCGAACAGAATTGGCGCGCATCGCTGATCGAGGAAAAGCCTGCCACGCGCAACCGCCAGAAGGTGCGGCCGTTCGAATCGTATTTCTGGATCACCTGCCCCTTGTCCGAGAACAGCGAGCCGAACTTGCCCGAAAGGCGGTTCCATTCGCCGTTGGCGATGGCATTGCTGTCAAAGGCGCCAAGCTGGACCAGCGGGCCGCTGCCGGTATCGACGGCCGGCTTCGCGGTCGGCTCGGCCGGGCGGCGGGCCGGGGCCGCCGGCGCCGCGTCGGTTGCCATCGTGCCGGCCGAGGCCAGACGGGTGATGCGCGGGCGCGGAGCCGGACGGGGCGAGGCCACAATGGCGCCAAGATTGGCCGCGGCCTGCGCCTGCGCCAGAGCCGCGTTGATCGCATCGGTCTGCGCGGGGACGCCGTTCTCGTCGGTCAGCGCCTCGTTGACCGATCCCTCGATCACGGGCGCGTCGATGACCGAGGAATCCTCGACCGAATCGCTGGCCACGGCAAGGCGGTTCGCTTCGGCCGCCGCCTGTTCCTCGGCCAGAGCGCGGGCCTCGCTGTCAGACATCGGCGTGATTTCCTCGCCATCGAAGCTGAGCGGCGCGTCGGGCGTATTGGCGGGATCGCGCGCCTCGGCGCCAAGCGTGCCCATCGCGACATCCTCGTCGGTCAGGCCCACCGCGGCGGGCGCGATCGCGACCGTATCGGTTCGCGCGGGTTCGGCCCCCTCGGTCACGCCATTGACCGAATAGCCGGTGTAAGAGGTCAGCTTGCCGCCCGGATCCTCGGGCGTGGTGCGGGCATCGCCCGCGATGGCCTTGATGACCGGCACGCCCGAAACATCGCGCGACACCAGTTGCCAGCCCCAGACCATCAGCCCGACCATCAGCCCGACCGAGGCCACGGCGCCCAGATAATGGGTCAGCCGGGTCAACCGAACCGAAATGCCTTCCGACCCGTCGGGATCGGCCGCGAATCGGCTGTCGCCGGATACGGCATCGCCGGCGCCGTCCCAGTTGTCCTGATCGTAAGAGAATTCGCGCCGCACCTTGTGCCGCGAGAACACGTAACCGCCTTCGCGGAAATCCATTACTGCCATAGCCTGCCTGTCTGCCGGTTGATCCGACTTGCCTCGACTGCTCGTCCACTTCGGCCGGGGCGCCTTTGGTCAGCGCATTTCCTCGACCGGAGTGACGCCAAGGATACCCAGACCGGCGGAAATGACAACGCCAACCGCCCGGACCAGCGCGATTTTTGCCTGGCTCGTGGCCGAATCGCCATCCTGGACAAAGCGCAGCGACTGATCGTCATTGCCCCGGTTCCACAGCGAATGCAGGTCGGACGCGATCTCGTAGAGGAAAAACGCGATCCGATGCGGCTCGTGCGCGCGGGCGGCATGTTCGACAAGGCGTGGCCATTCGGCAACTTTCCGGGCCAGGTCAAGTTCTGATTGATGGGCCAGTTTCGACAGATCGGCGTCCGCAAGGGCCGAATCCGAGACGTCGATGCCAACCTCTGTCGCGCGGCGCAGGACCGAACTGACCCGCGCGCTGGCATACTGGACATACCAGACCGGGTTGTCCCGGGATTGTTCCAGCACCCTGGCAAAGTCGAAATCCAGCGCCGCGTCGTTCTTGCGCGTCAGCATGATGAAACGGGTCACATCCGAACCTGCCTCTTCGACGACATCGCGCAGGGTGACGAAGGTGCCCGCCCGCTTGGACATCTTGAAGGGCTCGCCGTTCCGGAACAGCTTGACCAGCTGGATCAGCTTGATGTCCAGCGGCACGCGGCCGTTCGACAATGCCTTCACCGCGGCGTTCATCCGCTTGACATAGCCGCCGTGATCGGCGCCGAACACGTCGATCAACTGATCGAAGCCCCGGTCGATCTTGTCCCAGTGATAGGCGATGTCGGGGGCGAAATAGGTCCAGGCGCCATCCGATTTCTGGATCGGCCGATCCACGTCGTCGCCATGGGCGGTCGATCTGAAAAGCAGTTGTTCGCGCGCCTCCCAATCCTCGGGCAGTCGGCCCTTGGGCGGCTCCAGCACGCCGCGATAGATCAGGCCCAAGCTGTCCAGGCGCTTGATCGCCGCCTCGATCCTGCCGCTGCCGTAAAGCGCCTTTTCGCTGGAATAGATGTCCATCCGGACGCCCAGCAGGGCCAGATCCTGGCGGATCATCCCCATCATCGCCTCGGTCGCGAAATCGCGCACCTCGGCCAGCCATTCCTCCTCGGGGCGCTCCAGCAGGCTGTCGCCGTATCTGTCCTTCAGCGCCTCGCCAACCGCAATCAGGTAATCGCCGGGATACAACCCTTCGCGGATTTCCGGTTCCAGCCCATTGGCCTCGCGGTAACGCTCATAGGCCGAGCGGGCCAGCACATCGACCTGCGCGCCGCCGTCGTTGATGTAATATTCGCGTGTCACCTCGTGGCCGGAAAAGGCCAGCAGATTGGCCAGCGCGTCGCCAAAGACCGCGCCGCGGACATGGCCCACATGCATCGGGCCGGTCGGGTTGGCGCTGACGAATTCGACATTGACCTTGTGGCCCGCGCCGATGCCGGAACGGCCGAAATCGCGGCCCGCGCGGATTGCCGTCCTGACCACACCCTGCCAGACCGAGGGCGCGAGGCGCAGGTTCAGAAAGCCCGGTCCCGCCACCTCGGCGCCTGCGATGCGGGGATCGGTCAGCCGGGCGGCCAGTTTTTCGGCGATCTCGCGCGGCTTCATGCCGGCGGGCTTGGCCAGCACCATCGCGGCATTGGTCGCCATGTCGCCATGGGCCGGATCGCGCGGCGGCTCGACCGTGACATTGGCGGTGTCGAGACCGGCAGGCACTTCGCCCGCCCCGGCCATCTGGTCCAGCGCCTCGATGACGATACCGCGAAGATCGGTGAAAAGGTTCATGATCGGCTTCCTGACATTCAGCCTGCCGGTTATCGCCTGCGGATATGGAAGGTCAACAGCGGTGGCCGAAGCGCGCCAGGAAGCAGGGGCATCTGTCGGCGATCCCGGCATCGGAAACGCGCCCACCGGTCCCGGTCAGGGGGCGATGCGCGGCCGGACGACACCCGCCGCGCCGGGATTGCGGTCGGGGGATCCGCGACCGGGACGGGAATGCCCGCCCGGTCGGATCGTCAGTCCTGCGAATCCCGATCCTTTCGGTCTTTCGGCCGTTCCTCGTCCTCCAGCGCCGCATCCGGATCGGGCTGGCTGCTGTGATCCTCATCGCTGTCCGGATCGGCGACCTTGCCCTGGGTCTCGATCAGTTCGGAATCATCTTGCATATCCTCGCGCAGCTCTTCGGCCTCCTGCCCCGATTCGCCGCCCTTGACGCTGCCATTGCCCTGACCGCGCTTGACGGCCTCGGCCTCGTCGCGGGCGATCCGGCGGGCCTTTTCCTGCGGTTTGGCCTGCGCCTCGTTCTCGCGCGCGATCTGGTCGGCGATGTCGGGCGGCAGAAGCGACACGATCCGCACCCCCGCCTTGTCCACGACATCGCTGTCGGGATCGGTGACGAACCACAGCTTGCCGTCCTGCACGACCGCCAGCGGGATCGCGCCCTCGCGCACCGCACGCCAGTCGTCCAGCCGGTATTCCTCGGTCAGGCGCGTGGTGCGGAAAATCCAGCCCTCGGCCAGAAGTTCCAGATACTCGGCCAGCGTGCGGTTGCCGTCGATGGTCTGCCCGCCCAGTTGCGAGGGCAGCGCATGCCGGGCGCGATCTTCCTTGTGGCGGGCAAGCTGCCAGATCGCCTCGCGACCGAATTCCGGTGCGAGATCGGTGGCGACCAGCGTGTTGTAGGCGTCGTTGTCGGATGCCGAGAGGATCCCCGAATAGGTGATGAACTCGACGTTGCTTTCCGCCGCCTCGCCCAGAATGTCGCCATAGAAGGTGGGAATGTTCTGGGCCCGCGCGGTGCGCAGATGATCGCGGTTGGTGTCGGTGATCAGCACGTTCACCTCGGCCTTTTCCAGCGCCTTTGCCAGGCCCGTCGCGAACAGCGAGCCGCCGACGATCATCAGGCCCGGCTTCTCGCCCGAGGTCAGACCCAGCCGCCGCGCCAGCGGCGCAAGGGTGAAGCCGTGCAGCACGACCGTCACCAGCACCAGCACGAAGGCCAGCGGCGCGATCTGCGCGCCGTCGTCGATCCCCGCCGATACCAGATTCTCGCCGAAGATGCCCGAGACGGCGACCAGCACCACCCCGCGCGGCCCGGTCAGGGCGATCAGAAACCGTTCGGGCAGGGTCAGGTTCGATCCGATCAGCGAGATCAGGACCGTCAGCGGCCGCGCCACCAGCACCACCAGCGCGACGAAGATGCCCGCGCGCAGCCAGTTCAGTTGCGCCAGCGTGTCGAATTCCACACCCGCCGCAAGAAGGATGAACACCCCCGAAACCAGCAGGATCGTCGCATGTTCCTTGAAGCGGTGCAGTTCGTGATAGCTGGGCAGATCGGCATTCGCGACGACCAGCCCCATGACCGTCACCGCCAGCAGCCCGCTTTCCTGCAACAGCGTGTCCGATACCGCGAAGATCGCCAGCACGGCGACGAAAAGCAGCGGAACCTTCATGTATTCGGGCACCCAGCCGCGCCGGAAGGCCTGCACCAGCATGTAGCCCGCCACGGCCCCGATCAGCGCCGCGAAGCCGACGCCCAGAACCAGTTGTCCGATGGCCTCGCCGGCGGTGACACCGGTGCGATAGACCAGCACGATTTCCAGCGCGATGACGCCGACAAGGGCGCCGATCGGGTCGTTGACGATGCCTTCCCATTGCAGGACCTGCGCCGGCCGCGAGGTCAGCCTGGCCTGTCGCAGCAGGGGCGCGATGACCGTGGGTCCGGTGACGATCATGACCCCGCCGAAGACGATGGCCGATTCCCAGCCCAGCCCGGCGCCGAAAACCAGCGCAAGCGACGACAGGATCCAGCCCAGCGGCGCCCCGATATAGACCAGCCGCCTGACGCCCGGCCGGGCATCGGCCAGCTTTTTCAGGCTCAGCGTCAGGCCCCCCTCGAACAGGATCACGGCAACGGCCAGCGCGATCATCGGCTTGATCAGATCGCCGATATCGCGGGCCGGCACGAAAATTCCCGTGACCGGGCCCAGCAGCAACCCGGCGGCCAGCATCAGCACGATCGCGGGCAGGCGGAACCGCCATGCCAGCCATTGCGCGCCCACCCCCGCGATACCGACCACGGCGAAGGCCTGGATCGGGCTCAGCCCGCCGGTCACGTCCATCTCCATTCCTGTCCCTCGTTCTGTGCGCCGGTGTCCCGCGTCCAAGCGTCTGCCGGCCGAAAGGTTCCCTGTCGACTGCCATTGTGGCAGGTTTTCGGCCGGAAAGATTGACCTTCCTGCCCGGTTGGTTTAGGCGAGGCGGGTCCGCATCCGGCGGAACGACCGAAGGGGCGTGCGGAACTGCGTCCCATGACAGCCGACTGATGCGCCATTCGGGCGCACGGCATGGAACGCGGCGCGCGATTGGCGCGGCCAATGGAAAGCCCCCGCATGACGAAATTCTCCGATCTGAAAATCGACCCCAAGGTTCTGAAGGCCATCGAAGAGGCCGGCTACGAGAACCCGACACCCATCCAGGAAGGGGCCATTCCGCCCGCGCTGGAAGGCCGCGACGTTCTGGGCATCGCCCAGACCGGCACCGGCAAGACTGCCAGCTTCACCCTGCCGATGATCACGCTGCTGGGTCGTGGTCGGGCCCGCGCGCGGATGCCGCGGTCGTTGGTCTTGTGCCCGACGCGCGAACTGGCCGCGCAGGTGGCCGAAAATTTCGATACCTATGCCAAGCACACCAAGCTGACCAAGGCCTTGCTGATCGGCGGCGTCAGCTTTGCCGAACAGGACAAGCTGATCGATCGCGGCGTCGATGTGCTGATCGCCACGCCGGGCCGCCTGCTGGACCATCACGAACGCGGCAAGCTGCTGTTGACCGGCGTGCAGATCATGGTCGTGGACGAGGCCGACCGGATGCTGGACATGGGCTTCATCCCCGATATCGAACGCATCTTCCAACTGACCCCCTTCACCCGCCAGACGCTGTTCTTCAGCGCCACGATGGCGCCCGAGATCGAACGGATCACCAACACCTTCCTGCACGCCCCCGAACGGATCGAGGTTGCCCGCCAGGCCACCGCCAGCGAAACCATCACCCAGAAGCTGATCCAGTTCACGCCCACCCGCAAGGATCAGGCCGCCAAGCAGAAGCGCGAATTGCTGCGCGCCCTGATCGATGCCGAGGGTCTCGCGACCGAAACCGGCGGGCTGAAGAACGCGATCATCTTCTGCAACCGCAAGACCGATGTGGACATCGTCGCCAAGTCGCTGGCCAAATACGGCTATGATGCCGCCCCGATCCACGGCGATCTGGAACAGAGCCACCGCACCCGGACCCTGGACAGTTTCCGCGACGGCAGCCTGAAACTGCTGGTCGCCTCGGACGTGGCGGCACGCGGGCTGGACATTCCGGCGGTCAGCCATGTGTTCAATTTCGATCTGCCCAGCCATGCCGAGGATTATATCCATCGCATCGGCCGCACCGGCCGGGCGGGCCGTCAGGGCACCGCCATCAGCCTCGCCACGCCCTCGGACGAGAAATATCTTTCGGCCATCGAAAGCCTGGTAAAGCAAAGCCTGCCGCGCGCCGAGGCGCCAACGGGATTTTCGCTGACGGACGCGGCGCCATCCTCGTCTCGCAGGGATGGCGACGACCGCGGTCGCGGGGGGCGCGGCCGAAGCCGCAGCCGTCGCGGCGGCGAGGATCGCCCGCGCGAGGACAGCCCGCGCGTCGATCAACCCGAGAAGACGCGCGCGCCAGAGGCCGAAACCGCACCGCAGCAGCCCGAACGCCGCGAACAATCCGGCCAGCAGGACCGGCGCGACGACCGGCGCGGAGGACGCAGGGGCCGCGGCGAGGATCGCGGCCAGCCGGTGCAGGGCATGGGCGATCACGTTCCGGACTTCATGCTGGTGCCGATCCGGTCGGCGCTGGACAGCGCCACCCGTGACGAGCCCCCGGCAACCAGCGACGACGATGCCGGGAAACCGCAGGAACAGCCCCGGCCAAAGCGCAGCCGGCGCCGCAAATCCTCGACCGCCGAGGCCGAGACGGCGACCGGGCCCGCGTCGCCCGAGCAGCCGGAGGAATCGGCGCCGCCGACGGAGGCCATGGTCGAAACGCCGGCCGAGACACCCGCGGCGGCCGAAGCCCCCGCCGAGGCACAGGCAGAAACGCCGGACGACAAGCCGAGGAAAACCCGTCGCAAGGCTGCGGCCGCCAAGTCCGAGACCGCCGAGGCGGCGGCGGACGCGCCAAAACCGCGCCGCAGCCGCGCCAAGACCGCAAAGAAGGACAGCGCGGCCGAGGACGATACCGGCGCCGCGGACAGCGACTCGGCCGCGAAACCGGCGCGCAGCCGCCGCAAGAAGGCCGACCCTGCCGCAGAGGCCGAGGCCGAGCCGGCCAAGCCCGGGGCCGAGGAGACGCCCATGCCCAAGCCCAGGCGGCCCCGCCGCAAGAAGGCCGATGCCCCCGCAACCGGGGACAATGCCGACGCTGACGCCTGAGCCTCGACGATGCGCGACCGCCTGACCCCGCCGCGCCTGCGCTCTGGCCGGCGACCGCCGCTGCGCCAGCTTCTGCCCGATCTGGCGCTTGGCATGATCGCGTCGCTGGGCCTTGCGCCCTTCGATGTCTGGGGGCTGGCTCCGGTGGCCTTCGCGATCCTGATCTGGCGCGCCTGCCGCGCCAACCCGCAGGCCGCGTTCTGGCATCTGCTGGCGGCGGGGCTGGGCTGGTTCGGCCTGGGCATGAGCTGGATCGTCGAGCCTTTCCTGGTCGAACCCGAGATCTATGGCTGGATGGCGCCTTTCGCGCTGATCCTGATGGCGCTTGGCGGCGCCCTGTTCTGGGCCATTCCCGGCTGGCTGGCCGCACTTGCCGCACCCGGCTGGCGCAGCCGCAGCCTGACCATCGCGGCGGCGCTGGTTCTGTCGGACTGGCTGCGCGGCTGGCTTTTCACCGGCCTGCCCTGGAACCTGGTCGGGCATACCTGGATCTCGACCCCGATTGCGCAGATCGCCTCGAGCACGGGCGCCATCGGGCTGTCGGCGATAACGATGGCGCTTGCCGTCCTGCCCGCAGCGCTGTGGCGACCCTTCGAACGCCGCGCGACCGGTTTCCTGCCGGGCATCGGGCTGGCAATCCTTGCAACCGGCGGGCTTTGGGCTCTGGGCCTGAACCGGCTGTCGCGCCCCCTGCCGCCCGATACCGATTTCACCATCCGGATCGTCCAGCCCGATGCCGAACAAAAGCTGAAATGGGACCCGGAATGGTCCGCGGTCTTTTTCCGCCGCCTGCTGGATCTGTCGGCCGAGCCGGGCCCCCGCGATCTTGTGATCTGGCCCGAGACGGCGGTGAATTTCCTGCTGAACGATGCCGAGGGCGTGCTGCCGGTCCTGGCCGGGTCAGCGGGTGCCCCATTGGTCACCGGCATCCAGCGGCGAGAGGGCGGCCGCTATTTCAACAGTCTCGTCGCGCTGGACGCGCAGGGCAGACCCGAAGCGGTCTACGACAAGTTCCACCTGGTGCCCTTTGGCGAATACATTCCCTGGGGCGATGCGCTGGCACGGTTCGGCATCTCGGCCTTTGCAGCGCAATCGGGACGCGGCTATTCGTCCGGCTCCGGCCCGGCCTCGATGCAGGCCGGCAAGCTGCCGCCCTTTCAGCCCCTGATCTGCTACGAGGCGATCTTTCCCCAGCATCTTCGCGGTCTGGACAATCGTCCGGCATGGTTGTTGCAGGCCACGAATGACGGCTGGTTCGGCCGCTTCCTGGGTCCGTATCAGCATCTTGCCCAGGCCCGCCTGCGCAGCATCGAATCCGGATTGCCGATGATGCGCGCGGCCAATACCGGCGTCAGCGCCGTGATCGATGCCCGCGGCGCGGTTCGCCAGTCCCTTGGCCTTGGCGTCGCCGGCAAGATCGACGCCAAGCTGCCCGGCGCGCTGCCGCCGACCGTCTGGATCAGGTGGGGCTCGATGCCGGTGGTGGTGCTGGTGGCGCTGGTGCTGCTGATGGCGGCCGCCGCGCCCCGGCTGTTCCGTCGCAAGGGGGGCGCCGCCCCCCGTCGCTGACGCGTCCCCCCCCGGAGGTATCTGGAAAGAGGGCGAGGGACCGGCGCGGCGTGATCCGCCTCAGTCGCGGAAATACCGGCTGTCCTTGACCTGATCCCAGGCCCAGACGACCTCGGCCAGACGATCCTCGTCCGAGCGGTCACCGCCATTCATGTCCGGATGCAGATCCTTGACCAGCGACTTGTACTGGCGGCGAATTTCGGTCCGTGACCAGCCGTCGCGGGCTTCAAGGATTTCCAGCGCCTTGCGTTCGGCCGGCGGCAGTTTGCGGGCCGCGACCCGGGCGCGGGCCTCGGGCGCGGTGCCGTTGGCACCCAGGATCTCGTGCGGGTCGCTGACGCCGTGGCGAGCCCATTTCTGTTCCTCGGCGGCGCGGCCGAAGGGTTTCGTCGGCCTTTCCCAGACCGTCGCATTGTCGATGAACTGCTGGAATTCCTCTTCCGACTGGCCCTGGAAATAGTTCCAGTTGGCGTTGTATTCCCGCACATGTTCCTTGCAGAACCAGAAATAATCATCAAGGTTGCGCGGGTTCTTGGGCGCCCGGTATTGCCCCGCCTCGTCACATCCTTCCCGTTCGCAGATGCGGGTCGAGGTTTCGAAGGCGCCCGACATGCCGCGGCGTCCCTTGTTCTTGCGCTTCTTGTCCTTCGCGGCCGAAATGTCGAATCCGAAGGGGTCTTTGCTGCTCATTCTCGGGCACCTTTGCGACTCGGAGGCGGCAGTTTAGGCTATTTCGGGCGACATGAAAGGTCTTGACGAAAGGATGTGCGGATGATCGCGGACGAGATGCGCAACAGGCTGGAAGCTCTGCGCCCCGAACGGCTGGAGATCGTGGACGACAGCGAATCCCATCGCGGACATGCGGGTTTTCGCGAGGGCGGCGAGAGTCATTTTCACATCCGAATGACCGCGGCCGCCTTTGCCGGGCTGAGCCGGATCGAGCGGCACCGGCTTGTTCACCGCACGCTGGGCGATATCGTGCCGCGGATCCACGCCCTGTCGCTGGATCTGGCCGAGGCCTGAGCGCTGTTAGCGCCGTCAAGGCTTGCCCGCCCGGCGAGCGCCGCGTAGAAGCCCAGCGACGAGGCAGGTGACGAGGAACCGATCATGAATGCGCCCGGGGATTTCAACGACCGCATGCTGTCCCTGGGATTGGCCCGCGTCAGTGAGGCGGCGGCCCATGCCTCGGCCCTGCTGATCGGGCGCGGCGACGAAAAGGCCGCTGATCAGGCCGCCGTCAATGCCATGCGCGATCAGCTGAACATGCTGGACATCAGGGGCGTGGTCGTCATCGGCGAGGGCGAGCGCGACGAGGCGCCGATGCTGTATATCGGCGAAGAGGTCGGCACCGGTCAGGGGCCGCAGGTGGATATCGCGCTGGACCCGCTGGAGGGCACGACGCTGACCGCCAAGGACATGCCGAACGCGCTGACGGTGATCGCGATGGCGCCGCGTGGAACCCTGCTTCATGCGCCTGACGTCTACATGGACAAGCTGGCCATCGGGCCGGGCTATGACAAGGATGTGGTCAGCCTCCGGATGAGCCCGGCCGAACGGGTTCGGGCGCTGGCCCGTGCGCGGGCCTGCCGCGACAGCGACATCACCGTCTGCATCCTCGAGCGTCCGCGCCACGAGGAAATGATCGCCGAGGTTCGCGAGACGGGCGCCGCGATCCGGCTGATCACCGATGGCGACGTGGCGGGGGTCATCCACACCGCCGAGGCCGAATTGACCGGGATCGACATGTATATGGGCTCCGGCGGCGCCCCCGAGGGGGTTCTGGCCGCATCGGCGCTGAAATGCATGGGCGGACAGATGTGGGGTCGGCTGCTGTTTCGCAACGAGGACGAGCGCGGCCGCGCACGCAAGGCCGGGATCAGCGATTTCGACCGCATCTATACCCGCGACGATCTGGTGACGGCGGACGTGATCTTCGCCGCGACCGGGGTGACGAACGGCTCGATCGTGCGCGGCGTTCACACCCGGCCCGGCTATATCGAGACCGAGACGATCCTGATGCGGTCCAAGACCGGCTCGGTCAGGCGGATGCTGTATCGCAACCCGGTAAGGTAGGCCGCGCCGCCCGGCCCCGGGCCCGCCTGGGAAGGATTTCTGCAAGTCGAAAGGAGCCGCGTGGCGTTTCTGGGGATCGAGCAATCGCTGAGCGGGCGGCGCTGGATCGGTCCGGATGCCGCGTTGGAGCGGCTGGCCGAGGGGCTGGCGCAGAAGTCCGCCCTGCCGCTGGCGGTGGCGCGGGTTCTGGCCGAACGCGGAATCGAGGCCGGCGCCCACGAGGCTTTCCTGACGCCGAGGCTGCGCGATCTTCTTCCCGATCCCTTGACCCTGCGCGACATGGAGACGGCGGCCGAGCGGATCGTGGCGGCTGCTGTCGGCGGACAGCGGATCGCGATCTTCGCCGATTACGATGTCGATGGCGGCACCTCGGCCGCGCTGCTGCTGGACTGGCTGCGGCGACAGGGCCGGGACGCGACCCTCTATGTCCCCGACCGGATCGACGAGGGCTATGGTCCGAACGCGCCGGCGATCGAGGCACTGGCCGCCGCGCATGATCTGATCATCTGTGTCGATTGCGGCACGCTGAGCCATGATGCGCTTGCCGCCGCCGGGCGCCGCGACGTGATCGTGCTGGACCACCATCTGGGCGGCGAGACCCTGCCCCCCGCGCTGGCCGTGGTGAACCCGAACCGGGCGGACGAGGACGGATCGCTGGGCCATCTCTGCGCCGCCGGCGTGGTCTTCCTGACGCTGGTTCAGGCCGGGCGCGTGCTGCGCCGGATGGGCCGGCCCGAGCCCGATCTGCTGTCGATGCTGGATCTGGTGGCGCTGGCGACGGTGGCCGACGTGGCGCCCCTGGTGGGGGTCAACCGGGCTTTCGTGAGGACCGGGCTGGCGATCATGGCACGGCGACAGCGGCCGGGACTGGTTGCGCTGTCCGACGTGGCGCGGCTGGACGGGCCGCCCAACAGCTTTCACCTGGGTTTCCTTCTGGGCCCACGGATCAATGCCGGGGGGCGCGTCGGGCGCGCCGATCTGGGCGCGCTGTGCCTGTCGGCGACCGATCCCGTCGAGGCCGGGCGGCTGGCCGCGGATCTGGACGGGCTGAACCGCGATCGCCGCGCGATCGAGGCGGCGGTGCGCGACGAAGCCTTGGCCCAGGTCGAGGCGCGCGGCGATGCGCGCCTGTCATGGGCGGCCGGCGATGGCTGGCATCCGGGCGTCGTGGGCATCGTCGCGGCGCGGGTCAAGGAGGCCAGCGACCTGCCCTCGGTCGTGATCGGGATCGAGGGCGGAATCGGAAAGGGATCGGCCCGTTCGGTTCCCGGCGTCGACCTGGGCCGTGCGGTCCAGCGGCTGGCGCAGGAGGGCCTGCTGCTGAAAGGTGGCGGGCACGCGATGGCCGCCGGTCTGACGGTCGAGGCCGCCCGTATTCCCGACGCGATGGCACGGCTGGCCGACCTGATCGAGCGCGATCTGTCGCAGCGCAGCGGCAGCCGCGACCTGCGCGTTTCGGGGCTGCTGGAGGGCGCGGGGGCCACGCCGCAGATGTTCCGCCAACTCGAAGATGCCGGACCCTATGGCCAGGCCGCCCCGGCGCCGCGTTTCGCCTTTGCCGACCAGTTGATCGACAGCGCGGCGACCATGGGCGACAGCCATCTGCGGCTGTCCTTCCGCAGCCCGGGCGGCCCCTCGCTGGAGGCCGTGGCCTGGGGCGCGATGAACGGCCCCCTCGGGCCCGCGCTGATCGGTGCGAAGGGCCGGCGCTTTCATCTGGCGGGCAAGTTGGAATTGTCCACCTGGGGCGGGCGCGAAAGATTGCGGTTGCGGCTGGACGACGCGGCCCCGGTCTAGCCGCGGGTCAGGCGCATCCCGTTCCGCCTTCGCGGCATTGTCCACGATTTTCGGTCATGACGGCGACCAGCCGCGCTTCGCGACCCGAACGATCCTGCGGATCGGGTTCGGACAGGAACCAGAAATCGGCCAGCACCCTGCCCGGTTCGTCCGACCAGCCGATCCGCAGGATCTCCGGGCCGTCATGCGCGAAAGAGCGCCCGGTCACGGCTTCCGGAGAGATGAATTTCAGCATCGTGCGATTGAAATCCCGGTCGGCGAAGGCCACCGAGACCTGATCGGACGCGCCCTGGAACGTCAGGTTCCAGACCCCGCCCTGCCGCGTCGTGGTCACGAACAGCCCGACAATCCTGCCGGGGCCGGGCAGCCGGACCTGAACGCCCTCCGGACCGGGATCCCACGTCGTGACGCGTCCCACGGCGCTGTTTTCCAGAACGCCCCGCCCGGCCCCCGGAAAATCCGTCACGAGGCGGATCGAGGGCAGATCGGCGCCGGGATGGTGGGGCACCCTGCCGCGCCGGATCAGATCCAGCGCCCCGGCGACGATGTGGCCGAAAACCGCCGGATCATTCGCGTAATGCAGATAGTCCTGGTAAAACTCCACTGGCAGCGTCGCGCTGTCGGGATGGACGGCGAGATAGGCTTCATCGACATCGAAATAGGGGATGCCGCTTGCCCCGAACAGATCGTGCAGCGCGGCACGATAGGGCGATTTCCGCCGGATTTGCGAGGGTCGGCGCGGCTGGAAGATCATCGGCGCGAAGACGACGCCGCGATCCGCGCAGATCGCAATGATCTGACGCAAGACCCCGATCATCTCGTCAACCGTATAGCCGGCATTCCGGATATAGAGCGCGTCGTTGATGCCATAGGCCCAGATAAGGACGTCGCCGCGCCCCATGCCGGTTTCGCGCATCGCCCGCAGCAAGCTCATATGCGAGGGCGCGCCGCCGATCGAGATGTTGCGCACCTCGGCCGGCGTGTCGGGATGGGCGATCAATCCGGCGACCCAGCCATCGCGACGGACCGAATTGGAATCGCCCGAGACGAAGATCGTCATCCGCTCCTCTCCTTGCCGTGGCGGCCCATCCTGTCGTCGGCGAGCCGCGCGGGACCGGCACTGGTTCGTGCGCGTAAGCGGTCGGCCAGAGGAAATCAACAGCCGCGCCCGCTCTGGTCAGTCGGACAAGGCGCCGCTAGGCTTCGACCGACATCGCAAAGGAGGTCTCGATGAAACTGACCTGGCTTGGACATTCCGGCTTTCGCCTTGAAATCGAGGATGCCGTGATCCTCATCGACCCCTGGCTGTCGGGAAATCCGGTCTTTCCCGAAAACGGCCGTGACGCGGCCATTCAGGGCGCGACCCACATCCTGCTGACCCACGGGCACGGCGATCATTCCGGCGACACGCTGGCCATTGCGAAAGAGCTGAAAATACCGGTCGCTGGCATCTATGACCTGATCAACGGCTGGAGCACGCATCACGGAATCGACGGGATCGGCTTCAACAAGGGCGGCACCGTCGATCTGGGCCGGGCAAAGGTGACGATGGTGAACGCGGCCCATTCCAGTTCGCTGGACGGGGCGGACGGGCCGATCTATGCGGGCCACGAATCGGGCTACATGATCGCCGGCGAGGGGCAGGTGATCTATGTCAGCGGCGATACCGACATCATGGCCGACATGGAATGGATGGGCGATTACCACAAGCCCGATATCGGCATCCTCTGCGCGGGCGGACATTTCACCATGGACATGAAGCGGGCGGCCTATGCTGCGAGGCGCTATTTCGCCTTCAAGACCGTGATTCCCTGTCATTACAAGACCTTCCCCCTGCTTGAACAATCGGCCGAGGCGCTGGTGGCGGATCTGCCGGGGGTCATGGTGATCGAACCCGAAGTGATGAAGGCGATCGAATTGTGAGCTTTCAGTCCTTTGACGACCGGGCCGGTGGCGGCGATCACGCAGGCCGGCTGGCCGCGCTGCGGCAGCGGATGAAGGCCGCCTGTCTCGATGCCTTCATCGTGCCACGCGCCGATTCGCATCAGGGCGAATATGTGGCCGAAGCCGATGCGCGGCTAGCCTGGCTGACAGGCTTCACCGGCAGCGCGGGCTTCGCCATCGTTACGGCGGACAAGGCCGGCGTCTTCGTCGACGGCCGCTACCGGGTGCAGGTGAAATCGCAGGTCGATCCGGCGCATTTCACCCCTGTCCCCTGGCCTGATACGAGGCCCTCGGACTGGCTGCGCGACGCCCTGCCGGCCGGAGGGCGGGCCGGCTTCGATCCCTGGCTGCACACGCGCAAGGAAATCGAGACGATGGAAAAGGGGCTTGCCGACAGCGGCATCGGCCTGATCGCGATGGACCGCAACCCGCTCGATGCCGTCTGGACCGACCGCCCTGCCCCGCCCGTCGGCCGGGCCCGTGCCCATGACGAGGCACTGGCGGGCGAAAGCGCCGCCGGCAAACGCGCCCGTCTGGCTGCCGCGCTGCGCAAGGACGGTCAGGCGGCGGCCTTTCTGTCGCTGCCCGATTCGATTTCCTGGCTTCTGAACATCCGCGGCAAGGATTTGCCAAGGAACCCCGTGGTGCAAGGCTTTGCCGTCCTGTCCGATGACGGCCATCTGGCGCTGTTCGCCGATCCGGCGAAATTCGACGACGGCTTGCGGACGACGCTTGGCAACGCGGTGTCGATCCTGCACCCCGAGAGCCTGTCCGCCGCCCTGCTGGACCTCGAAGGCCCGGTGCGCCTCGACCCCGCAACGGCGCCCGAGGCCGTCTTCCGCCTGCTGGAACAGGCCGGAACCGATATCGCCCGCGCCCCGGACCCGGCGATCCTGCCCAAGGCCCGCAAGAATTCCGCCGAACTCCACGGAATGCGCCAGGCGCATCTGCGCGACGGCGTGGCGATGGTGCGGCTGCTGGCATGGTTGGAGGCGCGGGATCCGGCGTCGCTGACGGAAATCGATGTCGTCCGAAAACTCGAATCCCTGCGATCCGACCAGGGCATCACGGATATCAGCTTCGACACGATCTGCGGCGCGGGCCCCAACGGCGCCATCGTCCATTACCGCGTGACCGAGACCACCAATCGCCGCCTCTCGACCGGCACGATGCTGCTGATCGATTCGGGCGGCCAGTATCCCGACGGAACCACCGACATCACCCGCACGCTGCCGCTGGGCCAGCCTCCGCCCGACGCCGTCGCCCCCTATACCGCCGTATTGCGCGGGTTGATCGCGCTTAGCCGGGCGCGCTTTCCCAGGGGCGTGGCGGGCGCGCATCTGGACGCGCTGGCGCGGCAATTCCTGTGGCAACAGGGGCTGGATTACGACCATGGCACCGGCCATGGCGTCGGCGCCGCGCTGTGCGTCCATGAAGGCCCGGCCCGGATCAGCCGGACCAGTGACATCGCGCTGGAGCCCGGCATGATCCTGTCCAACGAGCCGGGCTATTACCGCGAGGGCAGCTTCGGCATCCGTCTCGAAAACCTGATCGCCGTGATCGAGGCCCCGTCCGAGGAAGGCCGCACCATGCTGGGGTTCGAGACGATCACACTCTGCCCCATAGACACGCGCTGCATCGACCGCGCCGCGCTGTCACCGGCCGAGGCCCGGTGGCTGGATGGCTATCACGCGCAGGTCCGCGAAACGTTGTCGCCGCTGCTCGACGAGGACACGGGCGCATGGCTGGACCGGGCCACGGCCCCGATCGCCTGACCTCGCCCTCTTTCCAAATACCTTGCAGGGGGTCCGGGGGACGCAAGGTCCCCCGGCGGTCGCGGGACGCGGGGCTACAGCGCGTCCAGGATCCGCTCGGCCTCGTGGCGACAGGACGTCAGCACCGCGCGATCCTCTCCGGGAAAGAACCGTCCGCGGGTGGCGGTCGGCATCGCGGCCGGTTCCGCGATGACCACGCGCGGGCCGATCGCTGCGTTCTCGGCCTGCCAGCTTCGCACCAGCGCGATCTGCGCGGCCTTCGTCGCGCCGTAGGCGCCGAAGAATTTCTGTCCGGCGCGAGGATCGTCGAAGAACAGGGCGGTGCTCTGGCGTATGCGCAGCAGCGGCTCGATCAGGGCGATCAGGCCGCGCACGACCTCGACATTGGCCAGCAGCGATTTCGACCAATCCTTGCCGTCGATATGCGGCGCCGGCGACAGCGGTGCGGCGTGGATCGCACAATGTGCCCACAGATCCAGACCGCCCCATCGTTCGGCCACGGCCTGCACCATCTGCTGCATCGCCGCCGCGTCGGTCACATCCATCGGCGCCAGCGTCGCGCTGCCGCCCGAGGCCCGGATGCGGTCGTCCAGCTCTTCCAGGCCGCCCACGGTCCGGGCCACGGCCAGCACATGAAATCCGCGCCGGGCCAGCCCCTCGGCCAGGGCCGCGCCAAGACCGCGCGACGCGCCTGTCACCAGCGCGATCCTGCCTGTTTCCTCGGTGGTCTGATCCTGTGTCATGGCGGCAGCCTTTCGCAAAAGAGCGGTGCCCGCGCAAGACCCTTTCGCCGACCGGCCGATTGACTTTCGCGCCCGCTGCGTGAACATTCGGCCACGAATTTCGCACCAGGAAGAGGCCCCGCCATGACATTGACCCAAGCCGCGCTGCCGGTCCGCTCGACCCGAACGAACATCCTGCTGGTTCTGGCCGGCTCGGCTCTGGTCGCGTTGTCCGCCCAGGCCAGCGTACCGATGTGGCCGGTGCCGATGACCTTGCAGACTCTGGCCATCACGCTGATCGGGCTGACCTATGGCTCGCGTCTGGCGGCGGCGACGATGCTGGCCTATCTGGCCGAAGGCGCCGTGGGCCTGCCGGTCTTTGCCAATGCCTCGGGCGGGATCGCGCCGCTGATGGGGCCGACGGCGGGCTTCCTGTGGGGCTTTGTCGGCATGGCCTGGCTGACCGGCTGGCTGGTCGAACGCGGGCTGGACCGCGGCTTCCTGCGCCTGTTTGTCGCCGGTCTCGTGCCGGGACTAATGCTGTTCGTGCCGGGCGCCCTGGCGCTGTCGCTGGTGCTGGGCAAATCCCTGTCCGAGGCCGCCGCGCTGGCGGTGATGCCGTTCCTGGCCGGCGCGCTGGTCAAGGCCGCAATCGCCGCGATGGCTGTCGCCGGCGGCTGGCAGTTGTTCCGCAAGCGCTGACCGAAGCGATGTCCGCGACGCGGCGGCCATCGCGGCCCGCCTGAAAGCCGACGAACCCCGTCATTCCGGCGGGGTTTCGTTTTGCGACCGCGCTGCGGCCAGGCCGGTCAGGCCGCCACGGAAGCCGGCGCCGGTCGCCGGCCCGGCCCTGTCCTGCACGCCGGATACAGCGCTGGAACCGGCTGCGCCGGCCACCAGCCGTCGCACCCGGTCCGCAGGAAAATGGAAAACCCCCGCAGATGGCGGGGGCCTTGTTACCGATCCGTGCGGTTTCAGTCTTGTCTGCGAGCGATCCGCAGAGGGGTCACGCCGCCTCGGCCTCGGCCTCGGCGGCCATGCGCCGTTCGCTTTCCTCGCGCGACAGCGCCACCGAGGTCCGGACGCCCTTCGAGACGAAGTCCATCAATCCCTTGACGACCCGCTCGTTCGGGTCGATCCCGGCGCAGGACAGAACCTCGCGTCCGTCGCGCGAACGCGCCCACCGGGCGATCTGCTCGGGGCCGTTGCCGTATTTCTTGTCATCTGCAATGGCGTCATCCAAAGCAGCCAGAACCACCGCCGCAAACAGCTTGCGGGCACGCTGGCCCTGCTCGAAATTGAAAGCCGAGCCGTCAACAAAATCGCGCATATCGTTCGTCCATTTCCTCTGGCCCGATGATACCACCGAGGCCCTTGCGGGAAGACTCTGGGTCAACCCTTCGTTTTTTCTTCCGTTTCTCCGACGGTGCCGTTTGGCTTAGACCATCCTGACCCCGATTCGATATTACTTCGACTGCATGACAGCCATGCGTAGCCTGCAAGGCGGGCAAAAACACGCAAAATTTCGACGGCCCGCCGGACGGCGGCGGCCTTCCGCCACGGATATCAGCTTGACAACGCCCGCATACCGTTCCGGTTGCCAGCCACGGCCTGTCCCGATATAGGGGCGCTTCAACGCCATTCAACGTCTGGACGGCGCGAACCTCTCATCATCCGTCAAGAGAATCCCATGCCCAAGATCAACGGCAACGAAATCCGGCCCGGCAATGTGCTGGAACATGACGGCGGCCTCTGGGCCGCCGTGAAGGTCAATCACGTCAAGCCGGGAAAGGGCGGCGCCTTCGCCCAGGTCGAGTTGAAAAATCTTCGCGACGGCCGCAAGCTGAACGAACGTTTCCGCAGCGAGGACAAGGTCGAGCGTGTCCGGCTGGACCAGAAAGATCAGCAATTCCTGTATGAAATGGACGGCAAGCTGGTCTTCATGGACAGCCAGACCTTCGAGCAGACCGAACTGGACGCCGAATTGCTGGGCGATCGTCGCCCCTTCCTGCAGGACGGCATGACCGCGACCATCGAATATTACGGCGACGAGGCGCTTTCGGTCTCGATCCCGCAGAAGGTCGTCTGCAAGGTCGCCGAGACCGAGCCGGTGGTGAAGGGCCAGACCGCCGCCAACAGCTACAAGCCCGCGATGCTGGACAACGGCGTTCGCATCATGATCCCGCCCTTCGTGGGCGAGGGCGAGGATATCGTGGTGAATACCGAGGTCTTCGAATACAGCGAACGGGCCTGACGCGCGCCACGTCCTGACCGGGTGAGGATCGGACTTCCCGGGCCCTGTCCGGCAGGATGGCGCGCCCTGTCGGAGGGTCGGGACGCCGCCCGGCGCGGTGGCATGCCGATTTCTACCCGAACAGGTTCAGCTGCACCGGATCGCTATCTTCGTCACGATCGAAACCCGACAGCGTGATCCCCAACAGCCGGGCGCCGCGCGGATCGGGCAGGACAGCGCCGGCCAGTTCGCGGGCGATGGACAGCATCTCGGCCTCGGATCCCACGGCGCGCGGCAGGGTCCGCGCCCGTGTGATCTGCTGAAAATCCGAAAACTTGACCTTCAGCGTCACCGTCCGTCCCCGCAAGCCATGGCGGCTGACATGGCGCCAGACCTTATCGGCCAGGGGCGCCAGTGCGTCATGCGCCTGGGCCAGGTCCATCAGGTCGGTGAAATAGGTGTTTTCGGCCCCGACGGATTTTCGGATGCGGTCGGACCGGACCTGCCGGTGATCGATGCCGCGCGAGATGTTCCAGTAATAGCGCCCCGACTTGCCGAAACGCCGGGTCAGGAAATCAAGGTCCTGCGCCCGCAGATCGGCGCCGGTCTCGATCCCCATCGCGCGCATCTTGCCCGCCGTCGCCGGGCCGATGCCGTGAAACTTGCCCACCGGCAGGGCCAGCACGAAATCCGGTCCCCGATCGGGCGTGATCACACAAAGCCCGTCGGGCTTGTTCTGGTCCGAGGCCAGCTTGGCCAGAAACTTGTTGTAGCTGACCCCGGCGCTGGCGGTCAGCGCGGTTGCCTCGCGGATGCGGGCGCGGATCTCGCGGGCCACCTGCGTCGCCGTCTGGCCGGGCCAGAGGTGGTCGGTCACGTCCAGATAGGCCTCGTCCAGCGACAGGGGCTCGATCAGCGGCGTGTAATCGGCAAAGATGTCGCGGATCTGGCCCGAGATGTCGCGATAGATCTCGAACCGGGGCCTTACGAAGATCAGATCGGGGCACAGCCTGCGCGCCGTGACCGAGGGCATGGCCGAGCGGATCCCGAAGACCCGCGCCTCGTAGCTGGCCGCCGCCACCACCCCGCGCATCGAACCGCCGCCCACAGCGACCGGCTTGCCGCGCAATTCCGAATCGTCGCGCTGCTCGACCGAGGCATAGAAGGCATCCATGTCGATATGGATGATCTTGCGCAGCGGTGGCTGCGCGTCGGGGGCCATGCCGGCCCCGACGCTCATTCGGCGACGATTCGGGCCGGGCCTGCCTCCATCCCCGCGCCCAGCCGGTCGAAGCGGACATGGGCGATGCCGCGACCGCCCGATTGGGTAAACAGGGTGCCGACTTCGCGCCCCTCGCGGGTGATGGCGGTGCCGACCGGGGCTTCGCCCTCGACGCGCAGGGTGATCAGACCCTTGCGCAATTCGGTCTTGTGCTTCATCCGCGCGGTGACTTCCTGACCGACATAGCAGCCCTTGCGGAAATCGACGCCGTGCAGACGCTGGAATCCGGCCTCGAGGATGAAAGTCTCGTTCGGGATCAGTTCGATCAGGCTTTCGGGGATGCAATGGGCGACGCGGATCGCGTCCCAGTCGCTGCCGTCATCGCCCCGCTGGCCGTAAAGGCGCCAGCCCAAAGCGTCGTGGCGCGGATCGGCGATGGCGCCATCGGGCGCAGGGCCGGTGCCGCGCGCGATCGGCATCGCCACCGCCTCCAGCGCGACCTTCGAGCGCAGCTTGTACATGCCCAGCCGCCGCAGCAGATCCTCGGCCAGCCCCGCATCGACATCCAGCAGCAGCGCGTCACCATCGAACAGGATCAGGAAATCCGCCAGATACTTGCCCTGCGGCGTCAGCAGGGCGGCCCAGCAGGGTGCGCGGGTCACGTCGTTCGTGACCAGATCCTGCAGGAAATCCAGCCGATCCTCGCCGGTCACACGGATGATCTGGCGGCTCATTGTTCCTCTCCGAATTGCAGCGCGACAAGGCGGGCATAGGCGCCGCGCCTTGCCATCAACTGGTCATGACTACCCTGTTCCACAACCCGGCCGGCCTCGATCACGACGATCTTGTCGGCATTGCGGATCGTGGACAGCCGATGCGCGATGACCAGCGTCGTGCGCCCGCGCGCCAGCCTGTCCAGCGCATCCTGCACCAGCCGTTCGCTGGCGGTGTCCAGCGCGCTGGTCGCCTCGTCCAGAAGCAGGATCGGGGCGTCGCGCAGGACGGCGCGGGCAATGGCGATGCGCTGACGCTGGCCACCCGACAGCGACGACCCCCTTGGCCCCGCGGCGCTGTCCAGTCCGCGCTTTTCGGTATCGACGAAATCGGTGACATGGGCTGCATCCATCGCACGGCGAAGATCGTCCTCGGACGCATCGGGCCGGCCCATCAGCATGTTGTCGCGCAGGCTTTCGTCGAACAGCGCCGCCTCTTGCGAAACCGTCGAGAACTGGTCGCGCAGCACGCCCAGGTCGTAATCCGCAACCGGCACACCGCCCAGCAGCACCTCGCCGCGGTCGGGATCGACCATCCGTGTCAGAAGGTTGAACACCGTCGATTTGCCCGCCCCCGAAGGACCGACCAGCGCCGTCGTTCGCCCCGCCTCGGCCGCGAAGGATAATCCGTGCAGGATCATCTGCCCGTCATAGGACAGCCAGACATCCGACAGCCGGATGTCGCAGTCATCGGGCGGCGCGGTCCGCGTGCCCGACACAACCGTCGGCCTGGTGTCAAAGACCTGATAGACCCGTTCCAGGCTGGCCGCCGCCGTCTGCCAGCTTCCGGCCAGCCCGCCCAGCCGACGCATCGGCTGGAAGGCCAGCGCAAGCGCGGTGAAGAAGGACATGAAATCGCCGACGCTGCGGCTTCCCTCCATCACCTCCTTGCCGCCCAGCAACAGCACGGCGACGAAACCGATGCCGGTGACAATATCGGTCAGCGCCGGGATCACGCTGGAGGTCGCGGCCAGCTTGACCTGCTCTTGCCGGATGCGGCGGACGATCGTGGAAAAGCGTCGGGTCTGGTCGGCCTCGGCCCGGTTCAGCCGGATCGAGGCGATGCCATGCAGGATCTCGTCCAGCCGGGTCGCGCGCGCGCTGGCGCTGACGCGATTCTGGCGCATCTTGCGGCGGATATAGCGTTGCACGACGGCCGCCGGCGCGATCAGGATCGGCGCGCCGATCAGCGCGGCCAGGGTCCAGACCGGATCGATGGTCAAGGTGACGCCGAACAGCATCACCAGCGAGATCGCGTCCCGCGTGGCCCCGGTCAGCAGCGTGGCCCAGATGCCCTGAACGGCCTGCGTGTCGCCCTGGATTCGTTCGATCATCGCGCCCGGCGCGTTCTCGCGGAAAAAACGGCCGTCCAGCGTCAGGATATGGGCCAGCAGGTTGGTCTGCATCAGCGTCGAGATGTCCAGCGAGATCCGGCTCAGCAGCGCCCGGCTGGAGACCAGCGTGATCGCGCGGGTCAGAAAGATCGCGAAGATCGCCGTGCCGACCCACCAGATCGCCCCGGTTTCCTTGCCGATGAAGACCCGGTCGAACAGCGGCTTCAGCATCCAGGAGATCAGCGCCAGCGTCGAGCCCTCGATCGTCATCAGCGCGAAGGCCGCCAGCATCCGCCCACGATGGACATAGAGGTAATCCGACCAGAAGCGGCGGAACAACATGGATGTCGTATCGGGCTTGCTCACGTCCGCGGATGCCTTTCGCAAGGGTGCCCCAGCCTTATCCCGCCAGCCGCCCCGGCGGCAACCCGCGCGCGCATCAGTCCGGGACGCGCCGCCCCGCGATCATGTGCCACTTGGTGCCGAAACCGGGCTGACGCCGGACCGCGAAACCGGCGGCCGTCAGCGCGCGGCGCACCGATCCCGCCGCGGTATAGGTGGCGAAGCTGCCGTCCGGCGATGTGTGCCGGCCGACCTCGGCCATCAGCGCGGCGGACCACATCTCGGGGTTCTTCGCGGGCGAAAACCCGTCCAGGAACCAAGCATCCGCGCAGCCCTGCCATCGCGGCAGCGTTTCGCGCGCATCCCCGATCACCAGCTGCAATTCGACCGCGCCGACGCGGATCGCCGTGCCGTCCGACAGACCCGCGCGCAGATCGGCCGCCAGCGCGGCCAATTCGGGAAAGGCCGCATGGGCGCGCGCCATCTGCTCCGGCGCCATCGGAAACGCCTCGAAGCTGGTCATTCGCATCGGCACCTGCGCCACCCTGGCCAGCGCGAGGCAGTTCAGCCCGGTCCCGAAGCCCAGTTCGGCAATGTGGAAACCGGGGCGCAGACGCGCGGGCAGATCGTTGCCCGCCAGAAAGACGTGGCGCGTTTCCGCCAACCCGCCGGCCAGGCTGAAATAGGGATCGTCAAAGCGTGTCGAGACCGGCACGCCCCCCTCGCGCCAATCCAGTCCCGGCTGGCTGCCCGGCGTGATTTCGTCTAGATCACCCATGCGCCGAACTAGGGGAAAGGCTCGCGTCTTGGCAAGCGTCACGATCATGGGGGCGGGGATTTTCGGCCTGTCCTGCGCCTGGGAAATGGCACGCCGGGGCGCCAGGGTCCATGTGATCGAGGCCCGCCGCATCGGGGCCGGATCCTCGGGCGGCCATGTCGGTGCGCTGGCGCCGCATGCGCCCGAAAACTGGAACCGGAAAAAACAGTTCCAGCTGGACAGCCTGCTGATGGCCGATGATTTCTGGCGCGCGGTCGAGACCGCTTCGGGGCGTTGCGCGGGCTTTGCGCGAACCGGGCGGGTCCAGCCCCTGGCGGAGGGGGCCGCCGAACTGCTGGAGGCGCGCCTCGATGCCTCGGCGATCCGCTGGCCGGCCGCGATGGCGATGCGGATCACGCAGGCCCCGGCGACCAGCCTGATCCCTGACAGCCCCTCGGGCCTGTGGCTGGAAGACGGGCTGTCCGCGCGGCTGAACCCCCGGGCCGCGCTGCAGGCGCTGGCCCATGCGATCCGGGCAAGCGGTGGCCGGATCAGCGAAGGCACGTCGGTCCGGCCCCAGACCGGCCCCATCCTCTGGGCGACCGGCGCCGAAGGGCTGGCGCATCTGTCGCAAGCCCTGGACCGCCCTGTCGGCAAGGGCGTCAAGGGGCAGTCGGTCCTGCTGGGCCATGCCGCCCCCGAGGCGGCACAGATCTTTGCCGACGGGCTGCACGTCGTGCCCCAGGCCGATGGCACGACGGCGGTCGGCTCAACCACGGAAAATGATTTCACGCATCCTGATCCGGATGATCGGTGCGACGGGCTGGTGGTCCGCGCCCGCGCAATCTGCCCCGGCCTTCGCGACGCCCCGATCCTCGAATGCTGGGCAGGGATCCGCCCGCGCGCCGGATCGCGGGCGCCGCTGTTGGGCGCCTGGCCCGGCCGCTCTGGACATTATGTCGCCAATGGCGGGTTCAAGATCGGCTTCGGCATGGCGCCGATGATCGCCCGGGTCATGGCCCGGCTGATCCTTGACGGCAGGGACGAGGTTCCACCCGACTTCCGCCTGATCTGAGGCATTTCCGGCGCGTGGCGGCCCCGACCACGGTCGCCGCGCGCCATCATCGCCGCTTGCAAACGCGGCCGAAGACGGTTGAAACTGGCCGAGAACACGGAGAAAGCGCATGACCACACGGCTCGACAAGGCCTTCAGCGCCATCGACGCGGCGAATGCAAGGGATCCCGGCCTCGAGAACGGGAAACCGGCCAATCTTCTCTATGGCCAGCGGATGACCGAGGAACAGCAGCGCCTGTTTCCGGAAGCGTCGGAACCCCTGCGCATCGCCTGCCGCGGCCAGCATGTCGAACGCTGGACATTGCCCCGCGACGCCTATCCGATGGATCGCGCGGGCTATCTGCGATGGCGGCAGGAACAGGGCCGCCGCCATGCCGACCGCATCGCCGGGATCATGCAGGACGCGGGCTATGACGACGACCAGATCGACCGTGCCCGCAGGATGCTGACCAAGCAGGGACTGAAGCGCGACCCCGAGGTTCAGGCCCTGGAGGACGTGATCTGCTTCACCTTCATCCGCTGGTATCTGGGCGATTTCATGGCGGAACAACCCGACGACAAGATGCCGCGCATCATCGAAAGGACCGCGAAGAAGATGTCGCCCGAAGGCCGCGCCCGCGCTTTGACGGAATTCGACATGCCCGACGCCTTGGCGCGACATTTCCGCCAATGACGGAGGCGCGAGCGGTCATCGTCTCGCATGGGCAGCCGGGCGATCCCGTGCCGCAGCAGCGCGCGATCGAGGATCTCGCGGCCGCCGTCGCTCGCAACGATCCCGGTTGCGAAGTCCGGGGGGCAACGCTGGCGATGCCCGGCGCGCTGGCCGAAACCTGCGAACCGGACAGCCTGATCTATCCGATGTTCATGGCCGAGGGGTGGTTCACGCGCACCGAATTGCCGCGCCGGCTGGACCGCGCCGGGGCCGCCGGCGCCCGCGTCCTGCCCCCCTTCGGAGCCGATCCGGCCCTGCCTGCGCTGATCGTACGGATCGCGCTTGCTGCCGCCGCCGACGAGGGCTGGACCCCGTCCGAGACGACGCTGCTGCTCAGCGCCCATGGCTCGCAACGCTCGCCGGCCAGCTTTGCCATCACCACCGCGATCGCGGCGCAGATCGCGCCGCATTTCGCCCGCGTGGTGACGGGCTTCGTCGAACAGGCCCCGTGGCTTGCCGATGCCGCGCGCGATCTGGACCGCGCCGTGCACCTGCCCTTCTTCGCGCTGAGGGCGGAACATGTGACCGACGATCTGCCTCGGGCCCTGGATCAGGCGGGGTTCACCGGCCCGCGCCTCGATCCGATCGGACTTGCCGCCGAGGTTCCCGCGCTCATCGCCGCCGCGATCAGATCGGCCCGCTCCGATGGCGGGGCGAAATAGCCATAACCCGCCACCTCGCGAAATCCCAGCTTTCGGTAAAGCGCCATCGCCGACATGTTCGGCCGGCTGACCGCCAGAGCCAGCCGCGATGCCCCCTGAGCGTCGGCCCAGAAGGCCGCCTGCCGCATCATCCAGCCGGCCAGACCGCGCTGCCGCCACGCGCCCAGAACCTCGACGCAATGCACCATCGCGATCCGGTCATGGACCGCCACGAAGGCTGCCCCCGCCGCGCGATCCGAGGTCCGGCCGAGGATCGTGGTCTTGGGCTGCGCCACCCGCTCGATCACCGCCTGCCGGGCAGGTCCGATATTGCCCGCAGCCCAGATTTCGCGCTGGATCGCCAGCGGCGGCCACAGGGTGAAGGTGGTCACCGACGGAATCGCGATGTCGGTGAGGGCCCGGGTGGCGGTCGCCATCACCGCGGTGGGCGTCTCGCGACGAAATCCCCGCGATTCCAGCGCCCCGGCCAGCGCCGCATCGTCATCGGCAACCCGGAAGACCGGCCGCTGATCCCAGCCCCGATGGATGGCGATGGCAGCGTCGATGTGATCGCCACGCCACGCGCCCACGGCGCGGGCCGAACTGACCCGGCCGCCCGCGCCCAGGCCGCGCCCGACCCGGAAACCGCCCGCATCGGCATATTCGGATGCCGGCCAACTGATCTCGAAAGCCTCGGCCAGGGCGGCGTCCATCACAGCGACAGCCGTCGCTTCAACTCGGCCATGGCCACGGCGACGCGATCCGCGTCCAGCCCGCGCACGACCAGGTTGGTGCCCCAGCCCCGTTCATCGTGATAGGGATAGGATCCCATCGAGACATCGGGGAATTCGGCCGCGACCGCCTTCAGCTCCTCGGCCACATCGCTTTCGCCGCGCCGGACCTCGACCGTCTCGGACCGCACCGGGCGCCCGGCGGCCAATCGGGGGATCAGCCAGTCCACCATGCCGCGAAACACCTCGGGTACGCCGGCCATGACATGCGTGTTTCCGATGGAAAAGCCCGGCGCTGCCGAGACGGCGTTGTCGATCAGCGTCGCGCCCAGCGGGATGCGCGCCATGCGCAGCCGGTTGAGCGTCAGTTCCGTTCCCATCCGTTCGCAGCGTTCCTGCAACAGCGCGCGCGCGGCTTCGTTGACCTCGGCCGTGGTGCCATGGGCGATCGCGACGGAATCGGCGGTGATGTCGTCATGGGTCGGACCGATCCCGCCCGAGGTGAACAGCAGATCGAAGGCGCCGCCAAGGCTTTTGTCCAGTGCCCGCACGGCCTCCACGATCTGATCCTGATCGTCGGCCACGATTCGTATCTCGCGCAGGTCAAACCCGGTCGCCGTCAGCACCTGGGCCAGATGATGCGCGTTGCCCTCGCGCGTGCGGCCCGACAGGATCTCGTCCCCGATGACCAGGATCGCCGCGCTTGGATTATCCGATTGCATATGCCGTCCTCCGAAGGATGCCGTGACGTTCTAAGCCCGCGCGCGGGGCTGGAACAAGGGGCCGCTCGGGTCTATCTATGCGCCATCAGAAAGGATCCGCGATGGACGAAAGCCACATCACACGAGAAGGCATCCGCATTCACGTCCCGGCAGATTTCGCCGGAATGCGCAAGGCCGGCGCGATGACGGCCCAGATCCTCGATGAGGTCGGCGTGATGGTCGAACCGGGCGTGACCACCGGCGCGCTGGACGATTTCATCCGCCGGCGGATCGAAGAGATGGGCGCGACCTCGGCCACGATCGGCTATCGCGGCTATCAGCATGCAAGCTGCATCAGCGTGAATCATGTCGTCTGCCACGGGATTCCGGGCGACAAGGTGCTGCAGAACGGTGATATCCTGAATATCGACGTGACCGTGATCGTGGATGGCTGGTATGGCGACAGCAGCCGCATGTATGTGGCCGGCACACCCTCGATCAAGGCGCAAAGACTGATCCAGGTCACCTACGATTCGCTGATGAAGGGGATCGAGGCGGTCCGCCCCGGCGCCACCTTCGGCGATATCGGCGCGGCCATTCAGGCCCATGCCGAAGGCCAGCGCATGTCTGTCGTGCGCGATTTCTGCGGGCACGGGCTGGGCCGCGTCTTTCATGCGCCGCCGAACGTGCTGCATTTCGGCCGCGCCGGCAAGGGCCCGGTGCTGGAGGAAGGCATGTTCTTCACCATCGAGCCGATGGTCAACCTGGGGCGCCCCGATACCAAGGTTCTGGCCGACGACTGGACAGCCGTGACGCGCGACAAATCGCTGTCGGCGCAGTTCGAGCATTCCATCGGCGTGACCTCCCAGGGGTTCGAGATTTTCACGCCCTCGGACAGGTTCTTTCCCGATTTCTGACCGTCAGGCGGACATCGCCGGTCCCTCTCGGCCCTTTCCTCGCATCACGCGGCGCGGCCGACGCCCCTAGGCACGCCCGGCCGCTGCCGATAGCAGCGAGGGGTCGATTCCCTGCGCGCGCAGCGCGGATTGCCACTTGCCGTCGTGATCCGCGCCGAAGATCAGATCCTCTCTGCCCTCGCCGGTCAGCCAGCCGTTCTGCAGCATCTCGTCTTCCAGCTGCCCCGGTCCCCAGCCGGCATAGCCCAGGGCCAGGACGGCCGATTCCGGGCCCTGACCATGGGCCAGATCCTCGAGAATGTCGCGGGTCGTGGTCATGGCGATGGCACCGCCGATGCGCAGCCGGCCCTCGGGATCATTGCCGTGTTCGGGCACCTTGTGCAGCACGAAGCCGCGGCCGGGCTCGACCGGGCCGCCGAAACGGACCTCGATCGGGCGGGCGTCCTCGTCGGCCTCGATACCGAGCTGCTCAAGAAGGTCACCGAAGCCGATTTCGGGCAACGGCCGGTTCAGCACCAGCCCCATCGCGCCTTCCTCGGAATGGGCACAGACCAGCACCACGGATCGCTGAAAACGCGGATCGGCCATCCCCGGCATGGCGATCAGGACCTTGCCGGTCAGATTGGCTTCGCCGGGATCGCCGGGATCGTTGTCGAATTCGCTCATCGAATCTCCTTCACGCTCAAGATCGGTGCTTGGCGGGATCGTTGCAAGTCCTGCGCGCAAACGTGACCCCAGGCCACGGCCGGCCAGCAGCGATCCTCACGCCGTCGGGCGCCGTCGCGAGGCAAGGCCGCGCCCCGCAAGGCCAAGCATCGCCAGCCCGGCGCCCAGGGCGATGATCAGCAGCGCCAGGGCATACCAGCCAAGCGCCATCCAGGCCGAGGACGCGACCGGCCACCAGCCGGGCAGCGCGATTTTCATGGCGGGCAACAGCGTGACCGGCAGCAGGATCGCCACGAAGGCCAGTGCCGCCAGCCCGGCCGCCAGCCGCACCGGCCAGCGCAGGCCGGGGCTACGCAGCCCGCGCCGGAAACCCGTGCGGGCGCGGCCGATATCCTCGCCGATACCCAGAACCGCGGGCACCACCAGAAGCACGACGACCATGCCAAAGCCAAGGCCATAGGCAAGCGTCACCACCGTGGGTTTCAGGAACAGCGCCTGGGACGAACGCTCGTAGAGCAACGGCGCCAGACCCAGAACGGTCGTCGCGGTGGTCAGCAGGACCGGACGGAAGCGGTCGCAGACGGCATCGACAATGGCGGGCCGGAGACCACGATCCCTCGCATATTCGTCGATGGTCGAGATCAGGACGATCGAATCGTTGATGATGATTCCCGACATCCCGATCAGACCCACGATCGAGAACATCGACAGGGGCAGCGACCACAGGGCATGGCCCCAGACCGCGCCGACCAGTCCGAAGGGGATCACCGACATCACCACCAGCGGCCGGCTCCAGCTGGCAAAGATCCAGGCCAGCACCATGTAGATCCCGGTCAGCGCAAGCGCGAAACCGACGACCGCGTCGCCCAGGAAATCGCGTTCCTGCTCGGCCAGGCCTGTGGTCTCGTAATTGATGCCGAATTCGGCCGCGATCTGCGGCATGATCTCGGTTTCCAGCGCCTGCGTGATCTGCGCCGCGCGCGCCGGATCATCGCCCGAAATATCGCCGGTGACCGAGATCATCCTTTCGCCGTTCTCGCGCCGGATCACGGAAAAGCCCGCCTCTGTGCCCACCGTCACGATATCGCCCAGCGGCACCCACTGCCCCGACAGCGTGCGCATCATCATCCGGTCCAGAAAATCGCCCTGGCGTTCGTTCTCGGGCAGTTCCACGCGGATTGCGCCGGTGCGGGTGCCCACCGGAAAGGTCGCGGCCTCGATGCCCGCCAGGCGCTGGCGCAATTGCCGTGCCAGGCTGTCGGTCGTGAAGCCCAGGGCCTCGCCCTGCGCAGTCAGCCGCAGGTTCAACTCGTCCTTGTCATAAGACATGCTGTCTTCCAGTGCCGAGACTTCGGCAAAGCCCGACAGGCGCAGCTTCAGCGCCTCGGCCGCGTCCTTCAGGCGCTGTGCCTCCGCCCCCGTCATGCGGACCGAGATCGCATCCCCGCCCGGACCCGATCGGAAGCCGCGAAAGCTGATCGTCTCCAGCCGGGGATCGCTGGGCATGGCCTCTTGCAGCGCAGCCACGAAGTCGAAGCTGGAATAGGGCCGCACATCCGGCTCGATCAGTTCCAGTTGCACCGCGCCCAGCAGATCCGTGTCCTTGGTGTCGGCGCCGGGCAGCGGACGGCCGGAATTTCCGCCGACCATGGTCATCGCATGGGTGATCGGGTTGGCGCCGTATCTGGTTTCGTATTCGGCGCCGACGCGATCGACCGCGTCCTGTACCAGTCCCATCACCCGGATCGTATCCTCGCGCGTGGCGCCGGGCAGCATGGCAAAGTTTCCCGCCACGCTGCCCCGTTCGGGCGCGTCGAAAAAGCGCCAGGGCACCTGCCCGGTGACCAGCGCGCTGGCCGACCAGGCGAACATCGCCGTCGTCGCGGCCAGAACCGGATAGCGCAGCACCATCGCCCAGCGGATCAGCGGTCGCAGCAGGCGAGCCACGAACCAGTCCAGCCCGCGATTGACCAGCTTCGAGGGGCGGTCGTACCAGTTGCGCCGCGCCGTGCGGGTCAGGGCATGGGCCATGTGGCTGGGCAGGACCAGGAAACATTCGATCAGGGATGCGGCCAGAACCAGGATCACCGTCATCGGAATATCCGAGATCAGTTCGCCGAAATGACCGCCGATGAACATCAGCCCGGCAAAGGCGATGATCGTGGTCAGCGAAGACGACACGACCGGCGCGGCCATTCGCCCCGCCGCGCGTTCCGCCGCGACGACCGCGGGCTCGCCCAGCTTGCGGGCGCGATAATCGGCATGTTCTCCCACCACGATCGCGTCGTCCACGATGATGCCCAGCGTCAGGATCAGCGCGAACAACGAGATCATGTTCAGCGTCATGCCGGTCGCATACATCAGCCCCACCGCCGCCGCCAGCGAGGCCGGAATCCCCGCCGCCACCCAGATCGCGGTGCGGGCATTGAGGAACAGAAACAGCAGCGCCAGCACCAGCCCAAGGCCCAGAACGGCATTGTCCAGCAACAATTCCAGCCGTGCCGCGATCAGTTCGGCCCGTGCCCGCACCAGTTCCATGGTGACGCCGCCGGGCAGTGCGGGCGTCATCCGGGCCACGATGTCCTCGACGCTGCGCTGCATCCCGATCGCGTCGCCGGCGGCGCTGCGCTGGACCTGCACGATCACCGCCGGATTGCCGCCGACATAATAGGCCGTGTTGCGATCCATGCCCGATTGCCGCACATCGGCGACATCGCCCACGGTCAGGGTCGTTCCGTCCGGCTGGGCCTTCAGCGCCAGGGCCGCGACGGCGGCCGGATCGCGCGTCTCGGCGCCGGTGCGCACCCGCGCGGCGCCGGACGACACGTCGCCCGCCGGGCTTGCCGAGGCCGCTGCGCCGACGGCTGCGGCGATCTGTTCCAGCGTGATGTCGTACCGGACCAGATCGGCCATCCGCACCTCGACCAGCGTCTCGGGGGCGGCCAGACCCGTGATGCTGAGCCGGGTGATCCCGGCGGCGTAAAGGCGGTTGCTGAAATCGTCGGTGATCCGCGACAGCTGGTCCAGTCCGACCGGTCCCGAGATCACCACATCGGCGACCCTGTCGCGCCAGGAGGATCGCACCGTTTCGGGGTCTTCCGCGCCTTCGGGCAGATCGCCGGCGCTGGCAATGGCGGTTTCCACGTCGGAATTGGCGCGCGCCATGTCCCAGCCCGGTTCGAACTCGATCTCGATCTCGGCCGATCCCTGCACCGCGCGCGAGGTGACGTTGGCCACGCCCTCGACCCCCATCAGCGAGGGTTCCAGCACCGCCACCACGGAACGGTCCACATCCTCGGGTCCGGCGCCGTCCCACTGCACCCGCACGTCGATTTCCTGAACGACGGTATCGGGAAAGAACTGCGCGCGGATCCTGGGCGCGGAATACAGACCGCCGACCACCATCACCATCAGGATCAGATTGGCCAGCGTCCGGTGGCGGGTGAAGATCGACAGGAAACCGCGACGCTCAGCCATTGCCGGCCCCGCGCCGGTTCCGGGCGCTCTGATCCGTGGCGGGTGCCCGTGGCTCGTCGGACGGGGCCTCGGCCTGGCTGTCACGGACCAGAATCCCGGTGCCCAGTTGCGGCGCACGTTCGGCCACGATCCGCGCGCCCGCCAGCTCGTCCGAGACGCGGATCACCACGTCATTTCCCTGCCGCCGCAGGATCTCGACCGGCGTCGCGGTCAGGCGGCCCTGATCATCGGCGACCAGGACGCCGCCATCCGCACCGATCGCGATGGCTGGGATGATGGCGGCATCGGCCAGCGCGGGTTCGGCGATCTCGACGCTGACGAAATCGCCCGGACGCAAGGTCGCGCCGCCCCGGATGATCCTGGCATAGACCACGCGGCCGGACGCACCCTCCGCGACCGAGGCCGCCGCGCGGTCGATCTGCGCCTCGGCCGTCAGCCGCCCGGCCGAGCCGTCCAGCACGATCATCGCCGCCGTCCCGTCCAGCCTGCCATCCTCGTCCACAAGCCGCGAGAACTGATCCAGCGACAGGGGCACCTGCGCCTCCAATGCGTCCGGGTCGATGATCTCGGCCAGTTGTTCGTTCAGGCTGACCAGGCCACCCTCGACCGCGGTGACGGCGGTGACGCGGCCGGAAAAGCCCGCGGTGATCGTGGTATCGGCCAGAGCGCGGCGAGCCTCGGACAGGTCGATCTCGGATCGGCGCAGCGCGTTCTGGGCCGCGGTGACCGCGCTTTCGGCGCTGGCCAGGGCGGAGCGGCCCGCGATCACGGCCTGTTCGGCCGATGATGCCGCCAGCTGTGCCGTTTCGCGGTCGGCGCTGGTGCCAAGCCCCCGCGTGGCCAGCGATTCCTGGCGATCGACCGCCGCGCGGCGCAGTTCGGCCTGCCGCTCGGCCGCCGCCAGATCATCGGTCGCGACCTGCACGTTGCGACGGGCATCGCGCAAGGTCGCCTCGGCGTCGTCGCGGGCGGCGATCTGGTTGTCCAGCGCCGCCTGCGCCGAGGACGGATCGATCCGCACCAGCAATTGCCCGGCCTCGACCTGACCGCCCTCTTGCAGGCTCGGGTCCAGATAGACGATCCGGCCCGCCGCGCCGGCCCGCAATTCCAGGCGCCTGCGCGAGTCGATGCTGCCGAAGACGCGCATCACCGGCTGGACCTGTTGCGGGATGAGGGTCAGCAACCGCGCCGAATAGACCTGTTCGCCGCCGCCGCCGCGCCCCGGTCCACCGTCCTCGCCGCGCGAGGCGACCGCCTGCCACAACTGAAAGCCCGCCAGAAACAGCAGGGCCAAGGTCAGAAAGGTGATGAACAGCCCCGAAAGACTGCGGAAGAGAAAGCGCATCCGGCGGGGATCCCGTCTGTGAAGGGTCGTCCTAACCCATGATGCGGAAATGAAACCTAAACGGAAAGGCCTTCCAGCGTCGCGGACAGCGACAGAAGATCCGCCCATGCCTCGCGCTTGGCGGCCGGGTTGCGCAGCAGATAGGCCGGATGGGTCATCGGCAGCGCGGGGCGGCCGAAAGCCTCAACCCATTGCCCACGCAGGCGCAGAATGCCCCGGCGGCCCAGGGCGGCCTGGCAGGGAATGTTGCCCATCAGCACGATCAGATCGGGCGCGGCCAGTTCGACATGACGCCGCACGAAAGGCATGCTCACGAGGATTTCATCGGGGCTGGGGTCGCGGTTGCCCGGCGGACGCCAGGTCAGCACGTTGACGACATACAGCGCCTGCGCCGCATCGACCGCCGTCCGGGACAGCCCGATGGCGGCGAACATCCGGTCCAGCAACTGCCCCGCGCGACCGACGAAGGGGCGACCCTGACGGTCCTCCTCGTCGCCCGGCGCCTCGCCCAGAATCATCACGCGGGCCCCGGGATCGCCGTCGGCGAAGCAGAAATTCCGAGCGCCCTTCTTCAATTCGATCCCGTCGAAAGCCTCCTGCGCCGCCGCAAGCGCCGCCAGCGTCCCGGCCCCTGCAGCCAGCGCCTCGGCCTCGGCCAGACGGGCGGCGGCGTCATCGGTCGATTGCGGAGGCGACGATCCCGGCGCCCGGGCCTGCAGCGGCGGCGGCAGCGGTGGCTTGGCCGTGGCCGGTTTCGGGCGCGCGGCCAGGTCGAACCGGTCCAGGGGCGCGTCCAGGATCGGCTCGTCCACGCCCATCTCGGCCTGCCATTCCAGCAGCGCCAGCGCGGTTTCGGCATCCAGCTCGATTCCGTGATATGTCGGGTTCGCGTCCATCCGCGCGCAGGCTAGGCCGCGCGCGCGGGCGGGACAAGTCAGTCGCAGACCAGCATGTAGCCGGTGCCGCGCACAGTTTGCAGAAAGCGCGGCTCTTTCGGATCGGGCTCGATCTTGCGGCGCAGGCGGGTGATCTGGACATCGATGGCGCGTTCGCTGTTCTCGGCCTCGTCACCATTGCCGCTGCGCCCCAGATCCTCGATCAGATCCGACCGGCTGACCGGCTGGCCGGCCCGCGCCGCCAGCCGGCGCAACAGGGATTGTTCGGTTCCGGTCAGCCGCAGCGGGGCATCGCCCTGCCACAATTCACCCTTGTCGGTATCGTAGCGCAGCATCCCCAGCGTCAGGAATTTCGGCTGAGAGGCTTCGGCCGCCGGCACCCGGCGCAGGATCGCGGCGATGCGCAGCAGCAATTCGCGCGGCTCGAAAGGCTTGGCCAGATAATCGTCGGCGCCGCTTTCCAGCCCGGCGATGCGATCCTCGGTCTCGCCCCTCGCGGTCAGCAGCAGGATCGGCGTGTCCAGTGCACCGCGCAGGCTGCGGGTCAGCGAGATGCCGTCCTCGCCGGGCATCATCACGTCCAGCACGATCAGGTCGAATTCCAGCCCCGCCAGCAGCCGCCGCGCCTGCGTCGCGTCGCGCGCCATCGTGACCATGAAGTCGTTCTTGCGCAGGAACTTTCCCAGCAGCGCGCGGATACGTTCGTCATCATCGACGATCAGAAGATGGGCGGCAGGATGGGTCATCGGGCTCAGCGGTCCTCGGGCAGGTCCTTCATCGCCTGATACTGCGCCCGCGTCTCGGGGTCCATCATCGCTTCCAGAACCTGCCGGAAACCGGCCACGGCCTGAGGTCCGGCATTGCGATAGGCGGTCCGCATCCGCACCCGCTGCGCCTCGGAGAGGCGGCGTTCCAGCGCCGTTCCCTTGCCGGTCAGGAACAATTGCCGTTCGCGCCGATCACGGCGGCCGACCCGGCTTTCGACCAGCCCGTCCGCGATCAGCGTCCGCAGCACCCGGTTCAGCGATTGCTTGGTCACGCCCAGGACTGCCAGCAACGAGGTCACCGTCAGGCCCGGATCGCGGTTGATGAAATGCAGCGCGCGGTGGTGGGCGCGGCCGTAATCCAGTTCGGTCAGAATCAGGTCGGGATCGGCGGTGAAGGCACGATAGGCGAAGAACATCGCCTCGATCCCCCTGCGCAACTGATCATCGGTGAGAAACAGCAGATCTTCCCCGACCTTGGTCTGGAGTCGCAGCTTCTCGGCCATTCGATCGTCCTTTCGGCGGTTTGCGTCTTGATAGGGCAGCGTTGTTGACTTTCCAAGATTCGATTGCTAGCCGTCAAGGGCTTCGCGCAACAAAACGGCCCTTTCCGGACGGCTGGCGCAAGAATCGCAAATTCCGGACGTGATGGAGGGAAATGATGACGGCGGCATATGACGATCGCGACGGCAAGATCTGGATGGATGGCGAATTGGTCGAATGGCGCGACGCGAATGTTCATGTCCTGACCCATGCGCTGCATTACGCCAGTTCGGTCTTCGAGGGCGAACGCTGCTATGACGGCAAGATCTTCAAGGGGCACGAACATTCTTTGCGGCTGATCGAATCGGCACGGCTGGTGGACATGACCTCGCCCTATACGGCCGAGGAAATCGACGCAGCGAAGGACGCCGTGCTGAAGGCCAACGGGTTCGACAACGCCTATGTGCGCGCGGTGATGTGGCGCGGGTCGGGTCCGGACATGGGCGTTTCGGCCGCGCGGAACCCGGTCCGGATGGCCGTCTGCGCCTGGGAATGGGGCAGCTATTACGGCGATGCGAAATGGCAGGGCGCCAAGCTGGACGTGGCCAAGTGGAAGCGGCCCAGCCCGGAAACGATCCCGACCGCGGCCAAGGCGGCCGGCCTCTACATGATCTGCACCATGTCCAAACACGCGGCCGAGGCCAAGGGCTGTTCGGACGCGCTGTTCATGGATTGGGAAGGCTACGTCGCCGAGGCGACCGGCGCCAACATCTTCTTCATCAGGGATGGCGAGGTGCACACGCCGCTGGCCGACCGCTTCCTGAACGGGATCACGCGGCAGACCATCATCGGGATGCTGAAGGACAACGGCGTTTCGGTTCACGAGCGCCGGATCAGGCCGGAAGAACTGGAAGGTTTTCAGGAATGTTTCCTGACCGGGACCGCCGCCGAGGTGACGCCGGTCGGCCAGATCGGCGACTGGCATTTCCAGGTTGGCGAAACCACGCGCAAGATCGCCGAGGATTACGAGACGCTGGTCCGCGCTTGAATCTCCGCGCTTGAATCACCGACGCCCATCTCGCGCTGGTGGTGCGCGATCATGACGAGGCGATCGGGTTCCATGTCGATGTCCTGGGTTTCCGGCTGCTTGAAGGTGTCCATCAGCCGGAACAGGACAAGCGATGGGTTCTGGTGCAACCGTCGGGTGGCGGCGTTTCCTTGCTGCTGGCGCGCGCCGACCAGCGACGCCCAGAACGCGGTCGTCGGCGATCAGACCGGCGGCCGTGTCTTTCTTTTTCTGGAAACCGACGATTTACGCGCGGACCTGGCCCGACTGCGCCGGGCAGGCATCCGGATCATCCGCGAACCGAGATTGGCGGATTGCGGCATCGCGGCGGTTTTCGCCGACCTCTACGGCAATCTCCGGGATCTGATCCAGCGCCCCGCAGAGGCCGGCTGACCTGCGCGGCTAGGCCGTTTGATCCCGTTCGATCCGCAGGAATTCGGCGGTCTTGCGGTTCTCGTCACCCCGCATCTTCGGGCGGGCGCGCAGGGTCTTGATGGCGGGATGGGTGCCGGCCTCGCGTTCCTGGCGTGCGTATTCGCGCAGGCGCGTTCCGTTCTGGCTGCGGGGTTGATCGCTGACATGCTTGTTCATGATCCGGCCCTCCTCTGGCCTTCTGGACCATCAATATAGGACCGGAACAGACCGATTGGAACCGTCAGGCGGCCTTGATTCCCTGAGCCGCCGACAGAACGGCATGCAGGGCGGTCGCGTCGTCGTTGGCACGCAGCTTCGCGCGCAAATCGTTGTCGCGCAGCGTCCGCGAGACCAGCGCCAGCGCCTTCAGATGATCGACGCCACTGGATTCTGGGGCCAGAAGCGCAAAGATCAGATCGACCGGCTGGCGGTCCACCGCGTCGAAATCCAGCGGTTTCTCGAGGCGCAGGAACAGCCCCACGACGTTGTCCAGCCCGTGCAGGCGGGCATGGGGCAGCGCGACGCCATGGCCGACACCCGTCGGCCCCAGGCTTTCGCGCTCCTGCAGAGCATCCACAACCTCCGAGATGTTCAGCTTGTATTCGGCATTGGCCAGATCGGCCAGTTCCTGAAACAGCCGTTTCTTCGAGGTGACCTGCCCAAGAGAACGAACGGCGCCGGGTTTCAGGATCTCGCTGAGTTGCATGATGCTTGCGTCTCTCTCAATGGATGCGCCCCCGCGCGAAAACGCCGGGGGCGGTCCGTCGGTTCAGCCATGTCGCGGGCGACGATCAGCCATTGCCGCGCGGATCGATCCAACCCACATTGCCGTCGTCGCGGCGGTGGACGACGTTGACGCCGCCGTGTTTCTCGTTGCGAAACACCAGCAGCGGCGTTCCGGCCAGTTCCATCTGCATCACGGCATCCCCTACCGAAAGCGTGGGCACACGCGCCTCCATTTCGGCGATGATGATGGGTTGAAGCCCGCTATCCTTCGTCTCCCACACATCCTCGTCGGCGGACAGCACATACATGCCCGCGGGGCCGAATTCAACCGGATCAGAGCGGTCCTTGTGATGATCCTTCAGACGGCGCTTGTAGCGGCGAAGCTGCTTGTCCATCTTCTCGCGGCAGGCCTCGAAGGCATCATAAATCTCGACCGCGGCCCCGCGCGCCTGCACGGTCAGGCCGGTGGACAGATGCACGACGCTATCGCACAGGAACTGATGCGCGTCGCGGGAAAAGGTGACGGTCGCATCGGTGGGCCGCTGCGAATATTTGGTCACCGTCTCGCCCAGTTCCGTCTCGACATGAGTGCTGAGGGCATCGCCCACATCGATATGTTTTCCGCTGATCGTATAGCGCATCGTCGTTCCTCTTCGGTTGCCCGGTCTGACACGCCTGCCCGACGCAGAAAGCCAGGCCCGGGTTTGAGACGGCATTCCGTGCCGCCACCTGAACATTTGGTGACAGAGCGGCTTGGCTGTCAACGGGGCGGCGGAGGATCGCCGACGACCCGCGCCGCACGAGCTGGTGAGCAGCGTGCTGTCGGGGGCCGGGTCTTGCGGCGAAAGCCGCCCGCAATCGCCGCGCAAGCGCAGTCCGGATCGCGGGTCCGCCACTTCGCATTCAAGGTCGTCCCGTGGAACGGCAATCAGGCCAGGCTGAAGCTGTCGCCCAGATAGACCTTGCGGACCCGCGCGTCGGCAACGATCTCCTGCGTCGAGCCGGACATCAGCACGTTGCCGTCATGCAGGATATAGGCGCGATCCACGATGCCCAGCGTCTCGCGAACGTTGTGATCGGTGATCAGCACCCCGATGCCGCGCGATTTCAGATCATGGACCAGCCCGCGAATCTCGCCCACCGCGATCGGATCGACGCCCGCAAAGGGCTCGTCCAGCAGCAGATAGCCGGGATCCGAGGCCAGACAGCGCGCGATCTCGCATCGCCGCCGCTCGCCCCCCGACAGGGCCAGGGCCGGCGCGCCGCGCAGATGACCGATCGAGAAATCCCCCAGCAACTCCTCCAGCCGGTCGCGGCGGTGGCGCGGATCGTCCAGCGTCACCTCCAGCACGGCCATGATGTTCTGCTCGACCGTCAGGCCCCGAAAGATCGACATTTCCTGTGGCAGATAGCCGATGCCCATCCGTGCACGGCGGAACATCGGCAGCGCGGTTGCGTCGCGGCCGTCGATCATGACCTGCCCGGCATCCGGCGCGACCAGCCCCGCGATGCAGTAGAAGCAGGTCGTCTTGCCGGACCCGTTCGGCCCCAGCAGCGCCACCACCTCGCCCCGGTCCAGCGTGACCGAGACATCGCGGATCACCGGCCGGTTGCGATAGGATTTGCGCAGCCCCGCGACCCGCAGCCCGCCTGCCCTGACCTGAGTGTCCCGCGCCATCAATTGCCGCCGGGCTGGAGCACGGATCGCACCCGGCCATCGACCCTGGCGGTGCCGTCGGCAAGGTTGACGATCATGCGGTCGCCGGTCAGCACGTTCTGGCCCTGTTTCAGCACCACCGCGCCGGCCAGCGCGATATTGCCACTGGCAACGTCGTAATCGGCCGTTTCGGACTGTGCCGCATCCTTGCCCGAGGTCAGGGTCACGTTCCCCTGGGCCTTCAGCGCCTGGATCCGGTTCTGCCCGCCCTCTGCATAGATTACCGTCACGCTGTCGGCGGCCAGCCGCATCTCGCCCTGGCCGATCACCACATTGCCGGTGAAGACCGCGCTGCCATCCGCCTGATCGACGGCAAGATTGTCGGCGGCGACCTCGACCGGGGCCGAGGTGTCGGCCGTCATGCCGCCGAAGGCCACGTTCTGCGCCAGGGCGGGCGCGGCCAGGAGGGTCAGGGCGATGGTCAGGGGGCGCAGCATGGCGGGCATCCTCGTCCGGGGTTCAGGGTTGGTATATCAAACGGACGGAGCCCGAGAAATTCAAGACCGCTGCGCCCGCCCCGTCTTCGCGCTTTGGCTGCAGATCCATGCGGTCTGCGCGGATGCTGCCGAACGGCGCCTCGGCCTCGACCCCGCCGGTCGCGCGAATCAGCGAACGGTCAGTCGCGGCATCGACGCTGGGCGCATCCATCCGCCAGCCCGACGAGGTGGTCATCCTCACGCCGCCGCGCAGTCCGATCAGGCCATCGGCAAGCCCGGCCCGGGGCGCGGTCAGATCGGCGGTCAGGCCGTCCTTGCGCCGCCAGTCCAGCCGCACGTCGCGCGCGGCGCCGGCCCCTTGGCCTGGCGGCGTCGCCTCGCTGGCGCTCAGCGACAATTCGGCACCGTCATCGGTCACGCCGGTATAATCGGGCGCCACGAGGCGCGGCTCGCGCGCCATCTGTTCGGCATCGAGCTGGGCATAGGGAATGCGCGAATCCTCTTCGGGTCGGCGCGAGAACAGGAACAGCGTGGACAGGATCGCCAGCGCCGCCAGTGGCAGAAGCACGCGCAGCCAGCGGACGATGCGGGTGCGCCCCATCCGCCTAGACCAGTCCGGCGCGCAGGCAGTCGTGGATATGCAGAATGCCTTCCGGCCTGCCGCCCCGGACGGCGAAAAGACAGGTGATCTTGCGGTCCTGCATCTCGGCCAGGGCCGCCTCGGCCAGGGCGTCGGGGGCGATGGTGCGCGGATCGCGGGTCATCACCTCGTCGGCGCGGTAGTCCAGCAATCCCTGCATGTGGCGCCGCAAGTCGCCATCGGTGATGATTCCGACCAGGGCGCCGGACCCGTCCGTGACCCCGGTTACGCCATATCCCTTCTGGCTGATGACCAGCAGCGCGTCCGCCATCGGTGCGCTTTCGCCGATCAGGGGCATGTCGGAATGCATCAGATCGCCGACCTTCGACAAAAGCGCGCCCAGCTTGCCACCCGGATGAAAGGTCCGGAAATGCTCGGCCGTGAACTGACGATGCTCCATCAGCGCAACGGCCAGCGCATCGCCCAGGGCCAGCGTCATCGTGGTCGAGGTGGTGGGCACGATGCCGCGCCCGCAGGCCTCTTCGGCGGCGGGCAGGACCAGGGCCACATCCGCCTGCCGCAACAGCGTCGATTCGGGGCGCGAAGCGACCGCGATCAGCGGGATGGCGAACCGCCGGGTATGCGCGACCAGATCGGCCAGTTCGGGCGTTTCGCCGCTGTTGGACAGAATCAGCGCCGCATCGCCCTGCGTCACCATGCCCAGATCGCCGTGACTGGCCTCGGCCGGATGGACGAATTGCGCCGGCGTGCCGGTGGAGGCCAGTGTCGCCGCGATCTTGCGCGCGACATGGCCCGACTTGCCCATGCCCGAGACGATGACCCGGCCTCGAGCGCTCAGGATCACCTCGATTGCACGCTGGAAACTGTCGCCAAGTCCGTCGGCCAGCCGCTCCAGCCCGGCGATCTCGGTGCGGATCACGCGCCGCGCGGTCTCGATGTAATCTGCCAAACCCCTGACCCCTGCTCTGGTCGCCACGTCTCTGTTGGGGGTCCGGGGGGAAAGCGCCCCCGGCCGTCGTCTTCCATCTAGTGCTTGAAGATGTCCTTTTCATCCCCCCAGCCCAGCAGATCCAGATGGGCGCGGGCGGGCAGGAAATCGAAACAGGCCTGCGCAAGCCCCATCCGGTTCTCGCGCTTCAGCCGTTCCTCAAGCGCGGCCTTCAGCTTGTGCAGGTGCAGGACGTCGGAGGCCGCGTATTCCAGTTGCGCGTCCGTCAGATCCGGCTGCCCCCAGTCGCTGGTCTGCTGCTGCTTGCTGACATCGACATCCGCCAGTTCGTTCAACAGGTATTTCAGCCCGTGCCGGTCGGTGAAGGTGCGCACCAGCTTCGAGGCGATCTTGGTGCACCAGACCGGCGAGGTCACGACGCCGAAAGCGTTTTCCAGCGCCGCGATGTCGAAACGGCCGAAATGGAACAGCTTCACCACCTTGGGATCGGTCAGGATCCGGCACAGGTTGGGAGCCTCGGTCTGACCGCGCTCGATCTGGACAAGATGGGCATCGCCGTCGCCCGCCGACATCTGCACCAGACACAACCGGTCGCGGCGAGGATCCAGCCCCATCGTTTCGGTGTCGATGGCCACAACGGGGCCAAGGTTCACGTCGTCGGGCAGGTCGTTCGGATAAAGATGGATGCTCATCGGCCTTTTTCTGCTTGGGTTCCGGTTTTGCGCCTCTCTGACCAGAAACCGTCGCGGCATTCCAGAAGAATCGCCGCGCCCCGCGAGGAAGATGACGGTGCGTCGCACGGCATCGGCGTCGAACCGATCCTCACGCCCACGCCACGGCGCAAGGGTCCGCAGGCGGGCCGGGCTTCGGCGCGGCAGGCGCCCGATCATGCGGCCTGCCACAGCCCCTGTTCCCGGACCAGCTGGCAGGCCTGGTCGATCGAGGTTCGCGCCCGTTCGATCAGCAGGTCGATCTCGGATTCGCTGATGACCAGCGGCGGCGAGATGATCATCCTGTCGCCGACATGGCGCATGACCAGATTATTGGCGAAACAGCGTTCGCGGCAGATCAGCCCCACGGTCCCCGCATCCGCGGCAAAGCGCGCCCGGCTGTCCTTGTCCGGCGTCAGCGCGATTGACCCCATCATGCCGACGATCTTGGCCTCGCCCACCATCGGGTGATCCGTCAGGCTTTCCCACCTGGCCTTCAGATAAGGCGCCGTCACCTTGGCCACGCGATCGACAATGCCATCCTCGTCCAGGATGCGCAGGTTTTCCAGCGCCACGGCGGCGGCGACGGGATGGGCGGAATAGGTATAGCCATGGGCGAATTCACCCGTCTCGTTGATGACCTTCGCCACCCGGTCCGACAGGATGGATCCGCCCATTGGCGCATAGCCCGAGGTCAGGCCCTTTGCGATGGTCATGATGTCGGGTGTCATCCCCATCGTCTGCGAGCCGAACCAGTTGCCGGTCCGCCCGAAGCCGCAGATTACCTCGTCCGCGATCAGCAGGATGTCGTATTTGGCAAGGATGCGGTTGATCTCGGGCCAGTAGGTTTCGGGCGGCACGATCACGCCGCCCGCACCCTGCACCGGCTCGGCGATGAAGGCCGCGACCTTGTCGGGGCCGATTTCCTCGATCTTCGCCTCAAGCTGGCGGGCGCGTTCGAGGCCGAATTCCTCGGGCGTCATGTCGCCGCCTTCCGACCACCAGTCCGGCTGGTCTATATGGACGATGCCGGGGATCGGCAGGCCGCCCTGCGCGTGCATCCCCTTCATCCCGCCCAGGCTGGCCGCGCCCATGGTGGACCCGTGATAGCCGTTCCATCGCGAGATCACGACCTGCTTTTCGGGCTGGCCCTGCGCGGCCCAGAAGTGCCGCACGATCCGCAGGTTGGTGTCGTTGGAATCCGATCCCGAACCGTTGAAGAAGACGTGGTTCAGATCGCCGGGCGCAAGCTCGGCCAGGCGTTTGGCAAGGCTCAGCGCCGGAATGTGGGTCGTCTGGAAGAAGGTGTTGTAGAACGGCAGCTGGCGCATCTGTTCGGCGGCGGCCTGCACCAATTCCTCGCGCCCATAGCCGATATTGACGCACCACAGGCCGGCCATGCCGTCCAGGATCTCGTTCCCGTCGCTGTCTGTCAGGAACACGCCCTCGGCGCGGGTAATGACGCGCGCGCCCTTCGCGCTCAGCTCCGCGCCGGCGGTGAAGGGATGCATGTGATGGGCCGCGTCGATGGCCTGCAATTCGGCCGTGGGCAGGTGGTTCTGGATCATCGTCAGGCTCCTCGCACGCGGATCGGAACGAAAAAATGGCCGCGCATGGCGACCCTTTGCGGACAAGATAGAGCTTCGCCGAATGGCGTCAACCCGATTTGATCAAATCTTTTCGCGCAGGATGGCGCGAACGTTCTCCATCCCCTGCCTGATGTCGCCGGCGATGGCCACGCCGGCGGCCGTCCCGTCTCCGCGCGCCAGCGCAGCCAGCGCCTGCTGGTGCAGATCGGGCAGGTTGCGGGTGCCGAATCGGCCGCACATGACCCGCAGCGATGGCGCGGCGCGCAGCCACAGGGCCTCGACCAGCGGCAGCAGGACCTGCGAGGCCGAGGCGGCGTAAAGCGTCATGTGAAAGCGGTGGTTCTGCATCATGTAGCCGGTGATGTCGCCGCCGGCGATGGCCTGGTTCAGAACATCGTCGATCCGGTTCAGACCGGCGATCTGGGCAGTGGTCAGCAGCGGCGCGGCGCGGCGCACCAGTTCGGGTTCCAGGGCGAGGCGGGCGAACAGCAATTCGTCGATCTGGGCCTCGGACAGGATCGGCACCGAAACCCGCCGGTTGCCCTGAAATTGCAAGGCGCCCTCGGCGATCAGCCGCCGGATCGCCTCGCGCACGGGGGTCATGCCGGCGCCCAGCATCGCCACCAGCCCCTGGATCGTGACCGGCTGGCCCGGCGCCAGGTCGCCCGACAGGATCATCTCGCGCAGGCGGTGGTGGACGCGGACATGTTCCGGAGGCTTCGGTTCGGGATTGTTCAAATTCCGGGCATTCCTCTTTTCGAACGGGCCGGTGACTTGGTCTTGACAGGATCGCCGCCACCTGTCCCGATTATCATGTTGCGACGCCCATTCGCTTTTGATCAAATTGGGCTGCGAAAGACAATGAGAACCACCAACAGGGGAGTTTCGCAATGAAAAAGGCATGGATGCCGCTGGCCGCCCTTATCGCCGCCGGGACCGCCGCGCAGGCCGAGGAGGTCCGCGTCTACAACTGGTCCGACTATATCGACGAATCGCTGCTGGCGAAATTCGAGGACGAAACCGGAATCGATCTGATCTACGACGTCTTCGACAGCAACGAGGTGCTGGAAACCAAGATGCTGGCGGGATCGTCGGGCTATGACGTGGTCGTGCCGACCGGATCCTTTCTTCAGCGCCAGATCCAGGCGGGCGTTTTCCAGAAGCTGGATTACGACAAGCTGCCCAACGCGGTGAACCTGTGGGACGTGATCAAGGAACGCACGGCCAAATATGATCCCGGCAACGAATATTCGATCAATTACATGTGGGGCACGACCGGGCTTGGCGTGAATGTCGAGAAGGTCAGGCAGGCCCTGGGCGAGGATGCGCCGATCGACAGCCTGGATCTGATCTTCAAGCCCGAGAACATGGAGAAGCTGGCCTCCTGCGGCGTCATGTTTCTGGACGCGCCGACCGAGGTGATCCCTGCGGCGCTGAAGTTCCTAGGCGAGGATCCCGACAGCAAGGATCCCGACGTGATCGCCAAGGTCGAGGGGGTGCTGATGCCGGTCAGACCCTATATCTCGAAGTTCCACAGTTCGGAATACATCAACGCGCTGGCCAATGGCGACATCTGCGTGGCCTTCGGCTGGTCGGGCGACATCCTGCAGGCCCGCGACCGCGCCGCCGAGGCCGACAACGGCATCACGATCGCCTATAACGCGCCCAAGGAAGGCGCGCTGATGTGGTTTGACCAGATGGCCATCCCGGCCGATGCACCCAATCCCGACGGCGCGCTCAAGTTTCTGAATTTCATGATGGATCCGCAGAACATGGCGGCCGCGTCGAACTATGTCTATTACGCCAACGGCAACAAGGCGTCGCAGCAATACCTGAACGAGGACGTGATCGGCGATCCGGCGATCTATCCTTCGGCCGAGACGATGAAGAACCTCTACACCTTCACGCCCTACGACCCCAAGGTGCAGCGGATCGTCACCCGGCTCTGGACCAAGATCAAGTCCGGCACCTGATCCGGAACGCCGCCGCCGCGCCCTGTTCGGGCGCGGCGCATTCCTTGCCGCTCATCCGTCAGAGGTTTCGATGGCGCAGTCCAAGCCGCAGAATGTCTTCGCCCCCTGGGACGATCCGAACGTGGTGCCGCTGATCCGGTTCCGCAACGTCACCAAGCGGTTCGGGACCTTCACCGCCATCGACAGCCTGGATCTGGACATCTACCGCAAGGAATTCTTCGCCCTTCTCGGCCCCTCGGGCTGCGGCAAGACCACGCTGATGCGGATGCTGGCAGGGTTCGAGACGCCCAGCGAAGGCAAGATCACCGTCGATGATGTCGATGTCGGGCCGATCCCGCCCAACAAGCGGCCGGTGAACATGATGTTCCAAAGCTATGCGCTGTTTCCCCATCTGACGGTCGAGGACAACATCGCCTTCGGGCTGAAACGATCGAAGATGTCGCGGGACGAGATTACCGCGCGCGTGACCGAGATGCTGCGCCTGACCCGGCTCGAGAAATTCGCCAGACGCAAGCCGCACCAGATTTCCGGCGGACAGCGGCAGCGGGTGGCGCTGGCCCGGTCGCTGGCCAAGGCGCCCAAGCTGTTGCTGCTGGACGAACCGCTGGGCGCCCTGGACCGCAAGCTGCGCGAAGATACGCAGTTCGAGCTGATGGACATTCAGGAAAAGACCGGCACGACCTTCGTCATCGTCACCCACGATCAGGAAGAGGCGATGACGGTCGCCAGCCGCGTCGCGGTCATGGATCACGGGCGCATCGTCCAGGTGGACACGCCCGCCGGCATCTACGAGAACCCGAACAGCGTCTATGTCGCGGATTTCATCGGCGATGTGAACATCATCGAGGGCAATGCCTCGCCTGCCGGCGAGGGCCGGGTGTCGATCCACTACGCCGAAGGCGCGCAGCCGATCATCGCCGCAGCCGACCACATCCCGGACGGACAGCGCGTCTCCTTCGCGATCCGGCCGGAAAAGATCGTCGTGGGAACCGAACCCGATCCCGACCGCACCAATCAGGTTCGCGGCAGGATCGTCGATATAGGCTATCTCGGCAATGTCTCGACCTATCACCTGGAATTGCCGGAGGGGCAGAAATTCTCGGCCCAGATGACCAATGCGCGACGCCTGGCGCGTCGCGACTTTACCTGGGACGACGAGGTCTGGCTGTCCTGGACCGAGACCGCCGGCGTCGTCCTGACCGAATAGGGAGGCAGTCATGAACCTGCGCCGCCTGTTGCTGATCGCGATTCCCTATCTGTGGCTGCTGGGGCTGTTCCTGGTGCCATTCCTGATCGTGCTGAAAATCTCGCTTTCGGATACGGCGGTGGCGATTCCGCCCTACACGCCGACGCTGGATCTGTCGGGCGGCTGGGCGTCGATCAAGGAATTCTTCGGCCAGCTCGATTTCGAGAATTTCATCTGGCTGACCCAGGACGAATTGTATTGGCGGTCCTATCTGTCCAGCTTGCAGATCGCGGCCGTCTCGACCTTCATCACGCTGCTGGTCGGCTATCCCGTCGCCTACGGCATGGCGCAAAGTCCCGACGAATGGCGGCCCACGCTGATGATGCTGGTGATCCTGCCCTTCTGGACCTCGTTCCTGATCCGGGTCTATGCGTGGATCGGGATCCTTGCGAATGAGGGGTTCCTGAACCAGTTCCTGCTCTGGACCGGCATCATCGACATGCCGCTCCAGATCATGAACACGACGACGGCCGTCTATATAGGCATCGTCTATACCTACCTGCCCTTCATGATCCTGCCGATCTACGCCACGCTGGAAAAGATGGACGGCGCCCTGATCGAGGCGGCCGAGGATCTGGGCTGTTCGCGGCTGTCGGCCTTCTGGCTGGTGACGCTGCCGCTGTCGCGGCCGGGCATCATCGCGGGCTGTTTTCTGGTCTTCATCCCGGTCATAGGCGAATTCGTGATTCCCTCGCTGCTGGGCGGATCGCGCACGCTGATGATCGGCAAGGTCCTGTGGGAGGAATTCTTCTCGAACCGCGACTGGCCGGTGGCCTCTGCGGTCGCGGTGGTCCTGCTGATTCTGCTGATCGTTCCCATCGTGCTGTTCCAGCGCAACCAACAACGCCAGCAGGAGGCCAGCCAATGAATCGCCGCCTGAGCTGGTTCAACGTCACCACGCTGAGCCTGGGCTTCGCCTTCCTGTATCTGCCGATGCTGATCCTGATCATCTACAGCTTCAACGCCTCGAAGCTGGTCACGGTCTGGGCGGGCTTCTCGACGCAGTGGTATGTCTCTCTGATGGGCAACCAGCAGTTCCTGGACGCGGCTTGGGTGACGCTGCGGGTCGCCTTCTTCTCGTCGACGCTGGCGACGGTTCTGGGCACGATGGCGGCCTATGTGCTGGTCCGGGCGGGGCGCTTTCCGGGGCGGACGCTGTTTTCCGGCATGATCTACGCGCCACTGGTCATGCCCGACGTGATCACCGGCCTTTCGCTGCTGCTGCTGTTCATCGCCATCAACCTTGACCGCGGCATCTTCACCATCGTCCTGGCGCATACGACGTTTTCCATGTGCTATGTCTCGGTCGTCGTCTCGTCGCGGCTGATGACCTTCGACCGTTCGCTGGAAGAGGCCGCGCTGGATCTGGGCTGCACGCCCTTCGACGCCTTCCGGTCGGTGACGCTGCCGATCATCACGCCGGCGGTGATCTCGGGCTGGCTTCTGGCCTTCACCCTGTCGCTGGACGATCTGGTGATCGCCTCGTTCACCGCCGGCCCGTCCTCGACCACGCTGCCGATCCGCATCTTTTCCTCGGTCCGCCTTGGCGTCAGCCCCGAAATCAACGCCCTGTCCACGATCATGATCTCCATCGTGGCCGTGGGCGTCGTCTCGGCCTCGCTGGTGTCAAAGCGCGCCATCATCCGTCAGCGGCAAGAGGAACTGGCCGGCGTGCGTGCATGAGTCGGTCGCGCCTCTATGAACCCGCAGCCTACGGCGCGGCCGCCCTGGACGGCTGTTTCTGGCCCGGCACGCAGGATGATCCGTGCACCTATCCGGCCCTGCACGGCGAGGCCCAGGCCGATTTCGCGGTGATCGGGGCAGGCGTCACCGGGCTGTCGGCGGCGCTGGAACTGGCCCGGTCGGGGCAGGATGTGGCGGTGCTGGACCGGCACCGGCCCGGCTGGGGCGCCTCGGGCCGCAATGGCGGCTTCTGCTGCCTCGGCGGCGCAAAGCTGGGCCGTGACGCGATGATCCGCCGCTATGGCGAGGCCGAGCACCGCCGTTATCGCACCACCGAGATGGCCGCCATCGCCCATGTCCGCGCCGTTCTGGACGATCACCGCATCGACGCCGACACCCATTCGCGGGGTGGCGAGTTGCAACTGGCGCATCGCCCGCGCGACTGGGCCGCGTTTCAGCAAGAGGCCGGGCTGGCCGCGCGCGATTATGGCATCACGCCGCGCCTGATCCCCGCCGCCGATCTGCCCGCCGAGGGCGCCGCGGGCACGGGCTTTCACGGCGGTTTGGTGCTGCCCCTGGGCTTTGCGCTGAACCCGCGGAAATATGTGCTGGGCCTGGCCCATGCCGCGCAGGATCACGGCGCGCGCCTTCACGCCGACAGCCCGGTTCTGCGGATCGCGCGGCGGCGGGACAGTTATGTGCTGGCCACGCCATACGGACACCTGCGCGCGCGCCGGCTGCTGCTGGCCACGAACGGCTATTCCGCGGAAGACCTGCCGGACTGGATGCGCGGCCGCTATCTGCCGGTGCAGTCCTCGGTGATCGTGACGCGGCCGCTGACCGATGCCCAGATCGCCGCGCAGGGCTGGAGCACCGATCTGATGGCCTTCGACAGCCGCAGCCTGCTGCATTACTTCCGCCTGCTGCCCGACCGCCGGTTCCTGTTCGGGATGCGCGGCGGCATTGCCTGGACGCCCCGCACCCATCGCGCCATCCGCCACCGGATCATCGCGGATTTCCAGGCCATGTTCCCGGCCTGGCGTCAGGTCGGGATGACGCATTTCTGGTCCGGCCTCGCCTGCCTGACCCGCAGCCTGGTGCCCTTCACCGGCCCCATCGACACCTGGCCGGGCGCCTTTGCGGCCTTCGGCTATCACGGCAACGGCGTCGCGATGGGCAGCTTCGCCGGGCAGCAGATGGCCCGGCTGGCGATGGACCAGACCGCGGATCTGCCCGGCTTTTTCGCCCGTCCTCCGCCCCGGTTCGAGGGTGGCGGCCTGCGCCGCCACCTGCTGCGCGCGGCCTATGCGTGGTATGCTTGGCGCGACCGCTGAAATCGTTTCAGGTATCGCGTCTCAGCAGATCGCGGGTAAAGACCCTGCCGGCCACATCGTCCAGATCGTCATGGCGGCGATTGGCGATGATCAGGTCGGCCTTGGCCTTGAATGCCTCCAGATCGCGGATCACGGCCGAGTTGAAGAATTGTTCGGCATCCAGCGCCGGCTCGTAGACGATACATTCGACACCCTTGGCCTTGATCCGCTTCATGATGCCCTGAATCGCGCTGTCGCGGAAATTGTCCGAGCCTTCCTTCATCACCAGCCGGTAGATCCCCACGACCTTGGGCCGCCGCGACAGGACCTGATCCGAGATGAAGTCCTTGCGCGTCCGGTTCGATTCCACGATGGCCGCGATCAGGTTCTGCGGCACGCTGTCATAATTCGCCAGCAACTGCTTGGTATCCTTTGGCAGACAATAACCGCCATAGCCGAAGGACGGGTTGTTGTAGTAATCGCCCACCCGTGGATCCAGCGACACCCCCTCGATGATCGCGCGCGGATCCAGATCGTGGCTCAGCGCATAGCTGTCCAGTTCGTTGAAGAACGCGACCCGCATGGCAAGGAAGGTATTGGCGAACAGCTTGATCGCCTCGGCCTCGGTCGAATCGGTCAGCAGGACCGGCACATCGCGGTCCTCGGCCGCCGCCACCAGCATGTCGGCGAAACGGCGCGCCGCCGCCGTCCTGTCGCCGACCACGATCCGGCTGGGATGGAGATTGTCGTAAAGTGCCTTGCCCTCGCGCAGGAATTCCGGCGAGAACAGAATCCGCTCGCAACCCGACCTGTCGCGGATGCTGCGGGTAAAGCCCACGGGAATCGTCGATTTGATGACGATGGTCGCATCGGGCGCCATCTCGCACGCCATGGCCACGACCTGTTCGACCGAGGACGTGTCGAAGTAATTGCTGCGGGGATCGTAATTGGTGGGCGTCGCCACGATCACGTAATCGGCCCCGGACATCGCTTCGCGCGGATCGGTCGTCGCCGTCAGGTTCAGCGCCCGGCCGGCGAAGAATTCCGCGATCTCGTCATCCTCGATGGGCGAAACCCGCGCCTGCACCGACGCGACGCGCTCGGCATCGATGTCCAGCGCCACCACCTGATGACGCTGGGCCAGCAGAACCGCGTTCGACAATCCGACATATCCCAGTCCGGCCACGGCAATCTTCATCACGTCCACCCCTTATCAACACTTCGCGATCCGTCATAGGTCAGCCCGCGCCCGGCGTCCATCATCCCGTGCCCCGGCCCCGCCGGTCACAGCGATCGCCACAATTGATGAGCCGCAAAGGCCGCATCGCAGAACCGCGCCACCGCCCTGCCGCCCCGGGCCACCGGCATCGCGGATGGCGCCAGAGGCAGATCCGACAACGCCCCGCCCGCCAGATGCCGGGCCAGTCCGCGTCCGACATGCGTGCCCGGACCGATGCCTCGCCCGTTATAGCCGATCGGAATGAACAGCCCCTCGGCCGGGCAAAGGATGCGCGGCAGATGATCGCCGGTCATGGCGATGCGTCCGTCCCAGCCCGCCTCGAATTCGACCGGACCCAGATCGGGAAACAGGACCCGCAGCCGCCGGGCCGCCCATCGCCGCGACAGGCCCGCATCGCCGCCAATCAGCGATCCCATGGACCCCAGGATCAGCCGCCCCGCCACGTCGCGCCGCAACGAGAACATGACGCGCGCCGTATCCCACACGCCCTCACCGCCGGGCAGGATCGAACGGGCCCGATCCCCCAGCGGCGCCGTCGCAAGCTGAAAGAACCGGATCGGGATGAAGCTTCGCGCCAGTCCCGGCCACAGGCCGTCGCTGTAGGCGTTGGTGGCCAGGATCACCGAATCCGCCCTGATCTCGCCCGCATCGCTGCGCAAGCGCCAGGCCGGACCCTCGCGCGTCAGCTTCGTTACGCGGACGTTTTCCACGATCCGCGCCCCGGCCGCGCGCGCGGCGCGCGCCAGACCGCGCGCATAGCCCATCGGGTTGATCGTGCCGGCGCGGCGATCCAGCAATCCGCCGTGAAAGGCGCGGGTCCCGGTCCGCCGCGCGGCCTCGGCGGCCGACAGCAGTTCGACGGGTGCGCCCAAACGCTGCCATTGCCATGCGCGGTCGCGCAGATCGGCCAGCCCGGCTGCCGAATGAGCAACATGGATGGTGCCGTTTCGGGACGCATCGCAGGCGATGCCGTGACGTTCGATCAGCGAAAAGACCAGATCGGGCGCGTCCCCCAGACCGGCGATCAAGCGGCTTCCGGCCTCTTCGCCCAGGGCGGCGCGAACCTGATCCGGGGGCAGCCACAGGCCGGCATTGACCAGCCCGACATTGCGCCCCGAACCGCCATGACCGATCCGCCGCGCCTCGATCACCTGCACGCTCAGCCCCTGCTCGGCTGCGTGCAGGGCCGCCGAAAGCCCGGTGAAACCGGCACCGACGATGGCCAGATCGGCCGAGGCCGCCATGCCCCCCGCAATCGCATCCGCCGGCGCGGTACGATCCCACAAGGAGATCGGATCCTCATTGTCTGCCTGCATTCCGGGTCCTGCCCCCTGCCGCGTCACGAATGCGACATTCGCCGGAACCTCCGGCGCTGTCAAAACCCGTTCGCGATCCCGGCATGGCAGCCGCGCCCGGACATCGGGTTTTCGGCGATCATTTTGCGGTGAGGCTTGTTATGATTGCTGCGTTGACGATGTCTTCGGGGGTGCACCCCCGGGAGAGGTCGTTGGCGGGGCTGGCGAGGCCCTGGAGGATGGGGCCGATGGCGTGGCAGCGGC